>JBJXGY010000209.1:0-5744 GCA_046160185.1 Gaiella sp.
CATCGCCAGCGCGCCGACGCCCGCGATGAACTCGTTGTAGTTGAGCGGCCCTTCCCGGTCCTGATCTCGGGTGAACAGCCAATCGAGCGAGTGGTTCGAGTCCGCGATGAAGCCGTCGAGCGTGGTCGCCGTGTAGTACTGAGTGAGGCTCACTGCCAGACCCTTTCCGCGCCGCGAAGACTGCCAAACTGCGAACTCTCCGTTGCCGCCACGCGCGTACCGACGCGTTCATGCGGACGGACGGGCTCCGAGTGCGCCGGCATCGGGTCGTGCTCCTCGTTGCCGGTAAGCATGGCGGCGGTAACGCCGATGCCGATCGTGAACGCGAGAGCGGACAGTGCGATCGCGGCCATGCGGAAGATCGGGATCTCCGGTGCGGGCTTGGCGTCCTGAACGTGACCGGCGTGATGCCATTCGTGCGCGACCGCGTGCCCGCGGCCTCTCGCGATCAGGTATCGGTTGACCGGAAGCGCCGCCACGAACGCGATCGTGAGGGCCAGCCCGAGCGATCCCCAGAACAGCCAGTCGCCGAGTGAGGCGTCCATCGCCCCCGGAATCGTGACCATGGCGACGTTGTCGACGATCTCCATGACGGTGATCGAGAAGGTGTCGGCGGCCAGCGCCACAGGCACCGCGACGGAGAACGCCAACCCGGCACGCCGAAGCGGCAACAACGTGAACGAGTACCCGAACAGGAAGGCAAGGGTGATCGCAAGCACGATCGTCAGCTCGTCGCTGAGACCGAACGCGGTGCCGATGACCATCCCCAGCACCTCACCGATCGCACATCCGGTGAGGCAGTGCAACGTCGCCGCGGCAGCCACCCACATGAGCGAGCGAGGCTTCCCGAGCCCTCCCTCCCGCCTGTCCGCATCGCTGCGTCCCGACGCCGCCATCGCCGCGTGATGCTCGTGAAGTTCGGTCGTCATCGCTGACTCTCCTTTCTCCTTGGATACCCCTATGGGGTATATGGGGTACATGGGAGAACGTCGCTTGACGTTCCTGCATTCCATTCCCGGCAGAGGGCCTCTCACCGGCGCGGACAGGCTCGAAGCCGATGCACTGCCTGCTCTCGACCTCGCCGCACGAGACGACGGCGCCCATACCGACGGGCGAGTGCGAGCGCCTGCTCTCAAAGGCTGTCCGGTGCTGGCCCGGCCCGCACGCCACCCTCGACACCAGACGCGTCCACCCGGCGCTCGGTCCGCCCCGGGGATGCTGTCAGTTGCGGATCAGAGCGTCTGATTTCTTACGCCCGTCGGCAGGCGCGGGCTGGGTTTCCGGGCGGCCGCGGACGACGGCCTCGTCGAGCGCGATGCCCACCATCGGGTGGGTGCGCATCTGCTCGACCCAGGGGCGACGGAGGATCATCGACCGCTTGTAGGCAATGGGCAGAACCACGGCCCTGTCGACGAGAAGGAGCTTGTCGAGCTCCTGATACCGCCGGATCCTCTCGCTCGGGTCGCGGAGGGCCCGCGCTTCCTCGAGGAGCTCGTGCAGATCCTCGGTTTCGAGCAGATCTGTCGGCTGCCGAAGGAGGCCGCGGAAGAAGCCGTCCGGGTCGGGGTAATCCGCGACGAACCCCCGCAACCAGATGTGAGCGTCGTCGGGCGCGCGACGTAGCGACTGCGCAGGCTCGATGATCGTGTTGATCTGCAGTCCGAGCTGCGCCCACTGCTCCACCAGACTTCCGGTTTCGCCAAAGGAGTCAGGTACGGACAGGTTGAGCGTTGGCAGCCCGGCGCCTCCGGGGTACCCGGCATCGGCGAGGAGCCGACGGGCGAGCTCGAGGTCGGGCTCGGGCAGAACGCGCTGCGCGTGACCGGGTATCGCTGGTGGCAGCAATCCGCCGCGCCGGGCGGGTCGTGCGAGCATCGTGTCCGGCAGGAGCGCGCCACGGTCGAGAGCCGCCGACAGCGCCAGTCGAGCCAGGCGGCTCGAGAACGGTGCCGCCGTCGTCCGGAAGCCGAGATAGTGCGTGCCGTACCCAGGGAGGAACTCGCGATGGGTGTCGGGGCAGTCGGCGAGCGAGGGATCGTGCGCTTCGAGCACGTCGTAGCGACCCTCCCGCCAGCCGTTGTGCCGTTCTTCGTCGGAGACGCCGAGCGCGATGTGGATCTCGCCCACGTTGCCGTGTGCGCCTGTCCAGTGCTCGTTGGCCGTCAACAGGACGTGCTGCGCCGAGTAGTCCGTGAGCGCGAACGGTCCGTTCGTGACGAGGTGCTCCGGATCCCGCCAAGCCTCGCCCAGTGCCTCCACGGCGTGGCGCGGCCACGGGAACAGCCAGCCGCAGGCGAGGATGTAGAGGAAGTAGTTCCGCGGCGTCTCCAGGCGAACCTCGAGCGTCCAGTCGTCGACCGCCCGGGTGTGCGCCACGTCCTCGAGCAGAAACGACCACGGCCGTTCCTGCCGGGCGTGCTGCCATCCGTACACGAAGTCCTCCGCGGTGACCGGCTCCCCGTCGCTCCAACTCATCCCCTCCCGCAGCCGGAAGAGATAGGTGGTGCCGTCCCCGGAGACCCGGAAATTGTCCGCGGCCGCCGGGACGACGTTCGTGTCCGCGTCGACCATCACGAGTCCACGGAACAGGTGCTGCAACACACTCAGCGCCTCGACGGTGTACGCGTCGCCCGGCCTGAGCTGGTCGAGCGTCGGCGTGATCGCCGTCTCGATCCTCGCCGTCCGCTCGCTCATGCGTCGTGGTGGCGGCTTGCAGCAGAAGGCCTCGTCATAGGTGTCCTCGGCGGCGGCGAAGTCGAAGGCGAGGTGATGGGTGAGCGCGATCTTGAACAACGTCTCGCGAGCGCGCTCGTCGTCGTCGAGGCGAGAGAGAGAAGCGCGTGCCCGTCGGTAGTGCTCGATCGCCTCGCGGTCGGCATAGAGGGCGCGGGCCGCGTCGCCGGCGCGCAGGAGGTACTGCACGGCTTTCTCGGCATCGTCGGCCTCACCGAAGTGATGCGCCAGCAGGCTGTACGGCGCCTCCCCGGCATCGCCGCTGATCGCCTCCAATGCGATCCCGACGCGGCCGTGCAGCTTGCGCCGCTTGCTTTCGATCAGCCGGGTGTAGACGACCTCCTGGACGAGACCGTGACGGAACCCGTACTCGAGCTGCGGTCTGCGGCGCTGCTCCACGATCAAGTCGAGTCGCTGCAGGTCGGAAAGGGCAGCGGTGAGCTGGTCGTGCGCCACGAGCTGCTCGAGCAGTTGCATCCCGAACGTCTTCCCGATCGTGGCGGCGAGGCTGAGCACCTCGCGCGTCGATGCGTCGAGCCGGTCGATCCGCGCCTGCAGCGTCCCTTCGACGAGCGCGGGAATCGTCAGCTGGTTCCGATCGACGGCAAGGACCCACAGGCCTCCTTCGCGGCGCAGCGCTCCTCGCTCCTGAAGGTCGCGCAACGCCTCCTCCAGGAAGAACGGGTTGCCGCCCGCCCGCTCGAGCAGCAGCTCGGTCACGAACGGAGGGAGGGAGCCCTCGGCCCGCTGCTCCGCCAGGAGACGGCTGGCATCCGGGGCCAGAGGCCCGAGCTCGAGCTCGCGATAACGGTGCGGAAAACGCTGCCGCGCCCGCTCGCCCAGTGACCAGGACTTGTGATCGCGGTCGCCCCGCGAGACGAGGAACAGCACCAGCGCGGCCTGCTCCGTCAGCGGCAGCAACTCCTCGATCAGCTCGATCGTCGACTCGTCGGCCCAGTGCAGGTCCTCGAAGACGAGACAGAGTGGCTCCTCCTCGGCAAGCGCCGAGACGAGATCGGAGACGGATCGGATCGTCTCGTATTGCAGGCTCTCCCTGCTCAACTCGCCGACGCGCTGGGCCGCCTCCGGCTCCAGCGTCAGATCCAGGAGCGACGCCAGGAACGGAAACGCATCGGCAGCATCCTCCCGCAACACGCCGGCCAGCTCGGCCCGGAGGTCGAGTCGGACACGCGCCTCCGGCGCCGAGACGCTTGCCCCTAGCCACTCCCGCAGGAGCTCGCGGACGGGCCAGTACGGGAACGAATGCGCGTACGACACCGCACGCCCGGTCAGGGAGCGAGCGCGCCCACGGTACGTCGACAACACCTCCGCGACGAGCCGGGTCTTCCCGATACCCGCCTCCCCGAGCACCGAGACGATCGCGCCGCGACCCTCGAGCAGCGCATCCATCAGGCGCTCCAGGACGACGAGCTCGAACTCGCGGCCGAGGAGCGGAGGCAGATCGGCGCCGGCCTGATGTGGAACGACGCCGACGATCTTGAAGACCTCGACCAGCTCGGCTCTGCCCGCAAGCTCGTGCTCGCCGAGCTGCTCGAGCGTGAAGCAGTCGTCGAGTATCGCCTTCGTGCCCGGTCCGATCACGACGTCGTTCGCGGCCGCCAGCTCCTGCAGGCGAGAGGCGACGTTGACGGTGTCGCCGAGCGCGTTGTACGGATCGTCGCTGTCCATCCGGATCACGACCGGCCCGGTGTTGATCGAGATCCGCACCGCCAGCTCGATGCCGTAGGCTTCCCGCACCTCGCCCGCGTACGTCGCGACCGCTCGCTGGATCGCGAGAGCGGCCTGGACGGCACGCTCCGCGTCGTCCTCGTTGGCGATCGGGACGCCGAAGACCGCGAAGAGCTCATCGCCGACGAGTTGCGCAACGGTGCCCCCAAACCGGGTGACCTGCTCGCCCATCAACCGCATGACCTCGTCGACGAGGAACTTCGACCGCTCAGCACCCAACTGCTCCGCGATCGACGTCGAACCCACCATGTCCGCGAACAACACGGTGACGATCCGACGTTCACCCGCCGCGACAGCCATCTCCGTCGATTCTACGGCCGCCGACGCCCCAGCCGTCGGGCGGGGACCGGCTCGCTCAAGCAACCAGCGGCATCAGACTGCTCCCAATCGTGATCATCGCCACCGCGTCACGCGACAGCTCAGGGCGCGAATCAGCGCCGCGCCACGCCCTCCACGCGGGACGCGCCCGGGCCGCGGAGGGCGACCTGCTCGCGCAGGAAGCTACCGACCTTGTCGAGAACGTTCTCCGCGAACGCCTCGACGAGCGCCGAGCCCCGCAGCTCGGTGCCGAAGGTCACGTCGAGCGTCCAGCCGATCGACGCGCCGATGAGAGACGCGGCGTCCGGTCGGCCCGGGTCGCGTGCACCCACGATCACGAGCTTTGCGAGCCCTTGACCGCGCAGCGTCATCGGATCCGCATCGCCCAGCGGCCCGGGAGAGACGAGAACGAGCGAGTCGGCGAGCGCGAACGACGGCTCGGCCAGTGCGCGCTCGGTCGCCTCGAGGGCGAGCAGCCCGCCGAGACCCGCGCCGAAGAGGCAGACGTGGCTCGCACCCGAGCGCCACGCGAGCGTCACCGGGAGATCGACGTCGAGGGCGCCTCGGGCGCGGTTCCACATGCCGTCGGAGCCGCCGTGCCCGCGAAGGTCCATGGCCAGCACCGTCCAGCCCAGGCGAGCAAGGCCCCGTCGCAACGGCCGCCACGAGTCGATGTCCTCGCCCTCGTCGTGGACGAGCACGCACCAGGTCGAGTCGCCGCGCACGAGCTCGCCACGTAGCCTGATTCCGTCGGCGGTCGTCGCCTCGATCGCCTCGACGCGCATCAGCCGGCCCGCGTGATCGTGGAGCTACCCATCTAGTGCGCCATCTCGCAATGTTCCACCGGAAACTCGGTGAGGGAGTGCGCCCTCTTCAGGATCACGTTGTCGGACGCATTGCGGCCGACAACGTGCAGCAAGCATCTGGTGCGGCGGCTCACAACG
>JBJXGY010000210.1:0-19331 GCA_046160185.1 Gaiella sp.
CGGCGCGATCGGCGCCGGGCTCGCGGTCAGGCGTCCGGATCGTCCTCGCCGCATGTGCGGACGAAGACGAAGATGAGGAAGGACGCGACGACTGCGAACACCAACGCGCTCGTGCCGGCCACCCCGAGCGCCATCCCGCCGAACCAGATCACCACGAAGAAGAGCACCGACCAGAGGAAGCTCTGGACGCCGCGATCGATGCTGGGGGCTCGCAGGTGCATCGCCTCGGATCCTACCGCGAGCGCACCCCGACCGTTCCGGACCAAAAAAATTCACCGAGCCGGTGGCGCTTTCGTCCACTCACCGCGTTGACCGCTCCGCTTCCGCGTTGTGGCCCTCGCGCTGAGCTTCGATCTAGTCGCGCTCCGTGCTCGGTGCACAAGGGAACCTACAGGATGACCGTCGAACGTCAAGCAGCCGGTAACCGCCTTGTACGCAAATTGCGGCCTTTTTCTCTCTGCGTGGTACCGGGGCGGTGGCGCAGCACCCACGCATAGGATGGGCCGGATGCGCCGCGCGCCCGTTCTCGTCCTGGCTGGGCTCGCAACCGCCCTCTCGCTCGTGCTGGTCGCCGCGTCGGTGGGGGACGATGCGGCCAAGCTGCCGAACTGGCAGGCGCTGATCCTCGGGCTCGTACAGGGGGCGACCGAGCTGCTGCCGATCTCCTCGTCCGGTCATCTGATCCTCGTGCCGTGGCTGGGCGACTGGGAGTATCTGAAGACGCACGACGAGTTCAACCAGACGTTCGACGTTGCCCTGCACCTTGGGACGGTCGTCGCGGTGGGGCTCTACTTCGCACCCGACATCGCCGGGCTCGTGCGCGCGCTTTTCGCTTCGCTGGCGGCCATGCGCATCGCCTCGCCAGAGCAACGCCTCGCTTGGGTCGTCGTGGTTGCCACGGTCCCGGCGGCATTGATCGGGTTTCTCGGCGAAGCGGTGATCGCCGAAAATCTCGGGGAGCCATGGCAGATCGCCATCTTTCTCGCGGTGTTCGCACTGTTCCTCGCGTGGGCCGACCGCCGGCCGGTCCGTCTGGAGCTGACGCAGGTCTCGCCGCAGCAGGGGCTGCTGCTCGGTCTGGCCCAGTCGCTCTCGCTGATGCCGGGCGTCTCCCGCTCCGGCATCACGATCACGACAGGACGCCTGCTCGGTCTCGACCGCGACAGCGCAGCGAGGCTCTCGTTCCTGCTGCTCGTCCCGATCACGGCGGGCGCCGTGATCTTCAAGGGGTTGAAAGACGTGATTCTCGCAGACCTGCCGTCGGGGCTCTGGGGACCGTTCGCCGTCGGTGTGCTCGCGTCGTTCGGCTCCGGGCTCGTCGCCATCCTCGTCCTGCTGGGGATCGTGCGGCGCCGCTCGTATGACGTGTTCGTCGGATACCGCCTCGTCGCCGCGCTGGTCGTCCTTCTGCTGATCGCCTCCGGCGTCCGCTCAAGCGGTTTCTGATCGTGACCGCCGTGCTCGACCGGCCTGCAGCGTGGGCGCTGCTGGGCGCACTTGGCATCTCCATGTCTGCGGTGCTGGTGCGGCTCGCCGACCAGCCGCCGGCGACGACCGCCTTCTTTCGCTGCCTCTACGCGCTACCGGTGCTCGCTGCGATCGCCTGGTTCGAGGATCGCCGCCACGGCCGCCTGGAGAGGCGAACTGTGCTGCTGGCGGCGCTGGCCGGCGTTTTCTTCGCGATCGATCTGGAGACGTGGAACCATGGCATCGAGGGGCTCGGTGCCGGCCTGGCGACCGTCGTCTCGAACCTGCAGGTGGTCGTCGTCGCACTCTTCGCCTGGGTCGTGCTCGGCGAGCGGCCGAGCAACCGCCTGCTCGCCGCGATCCCCATCGCCGTCCTGGGTGTCGTCTTCATCTCTGGCGTGATCGGCAAGGCCGCCTACGGGGAGCGGCCGCTGTTCGGAGTGGTCATGAGTCTCCTGACGGCGCTCTCCTATGGAGCCTTTCTCCTCGTGCTGCGCTCGGCGAACCGCGGCCAGCGCAGACCGGGCGGGCCGCTGCTCGTGGCCACCGCCGCCTGCGCGGTGACCCTGCTCGTGACCGGGGTCGCGCTCGACGAGCTTGAGTTCGTACCCGTCTGGCCTGCACACGGGTGGACGCTGCTGCAGGCGCTCTCCGCCCAGGTGCTCGGGTACTTCGCCGTCTCCCGCTCGCTACCGCGGCTGCCGGCGGCGATGACCTCGCTGCTGCTGCTCGCCCAGCCGATGCTGGCGATGCTCTTCGCCGCTGCGATCGTCGACGAGCGGCCGTCCGCATTCCAGCTGTTCGGTGTGCTGTTGGTGCTGGCCGGCATCCTCGTCGGCGTGACGCGGCTGCGGCGCTCGGCGTAGGATCCCGCACCATGGCCGGCGAGCGACCCGTGGCGATCGTGACCGGCGGCGCCTCCGGGATCGGGGCGGCGACGGTCGCGCTGCTCCGTACAGAGGGCTACGAGACCGCGGTCATCGACCTCGCAGACGCAGGCGACGCGGCAGACGGCACGGCGATCTGCGACGTGGCGGATGTGGACGGAGTGGGGGAGGCGGTCGACGAGATCGTCGGCCGCACAGGCCGCCTGGACGCTGCAATCGCAGCGGCGGGTATCGGTCCCGTCGGCACGGTGCTCGAGACGCCGCCCGAGGAATGGGACCGCGTCTTTGCGGTCAACGTGCGGGGCGTGTACGCGCTTGCCCGGGCCACGATGCCGGCGCTGGCGAGGGGGGGAGGCGGAGCGTTCGTCGCCGTCGCCTCGCAGCTCGGGCTCGTCGGCGTCGCCGGCGCGGCCGCGTACTGCGCCTCGAAGGGCGCGGTGGTCAATCTCACCCGCGCGCTTGCCGCCGACCATGCCGGCGACGGCATTCGCGTCAACTGCGTGTGTCCGGGGCCGACGCAGACGCCACTCCTCGATCGCTTTTTCGACGGCATGGAGGATCCGGACGAGACGCGGCGGGCCTATGCCGCGACCTGCCTCCACAACCGCCTCCTGGAGCCGCAGGAGGTGGCGGAGGCGATCGTCTTCCTGGTCTCGCCCAAGGCCAGCTCGGTGCTGGGCACAGCGCTCGTCGTCGACGGCGGCTACGTGGCCCGCTGATGCGCGTGTCCGTGGGAGATATCGAGCTGCACGTGCACGAGCGGGGCTCGGGGCGGCCCCTGATCGCGCTCCACGGCGGCCCCGGGCTCGACGGCTCGGTGTGGTTCCCCGGTCTCGACCCGCTCGCCGCCGAAGGCTGGCGGGTGCTGGCCGTCGATCACCGGGCCAACGGCCTCTCGGACACGGGCGATCCGGCGCGCTGGACGGTGGCGCAGATGGCAGACGACGTCGAGGTGCTCTGCGCCGCGCTCGAGCTGCAGCGACCGGCCGTGATGGGGTGGAGCTTCGGTTCCTTCGTCGCGCAGAGCCACATGGCCCGCCATGGAACGGCGGCGGCGTACGCTCTGGTCGGGACGGTGGCGAGCCCGGACGCGCTCGCCGGTGTCTGGGACCGGCTCGCCGCCTTCGAGCCGGTGGGGCTGCGTGAGCAGGTGCGCGCGTCCTGGGAGCGAGAGGCAACCGTGCAGACGGCGGAGGAGTGCGTCAGGCTGATGGCCGATCAGATTCCCTTCCACGTCGCCGATCCCGAAGGGCCACTCGTGGCGGAGCTGATCGCCGCCGACCGCGTCGTCTACCGGCCGGAGGTGCTCCGGCACTTCGCCGCGGACGGCGACTACGGGCTCGTCGACCAGCGTCCGGCGCTGGCCGGCTTCTCGAAGCCCGTGCTCGTGCTGAGCGGCGCGCACGACCGCACGACCCCTGCGGCGTCTGCACATGAGCTCGCCGTCGCGATCGGTGCGGAGGAGGTCGTTCTCCAGCACTCGGCCCACATGTTGCCCTACGAGGAGCCGGCGGCCTTCCTGGCGGCGCTCAGGGGGTTTCTCGGGCGGGTCTGACCATCTTCGCGGTCAGCTCTGCGACCCGGAAGGGACGCTCGGCTGAGGCAGCACGGCAAGCGCGATGCCGAGCACCACGACCAACGCCACGGCCGAGACGAGTCGCCCGGTGCCAAGGCCGGCCAGCGCGAACAGTGCGGGTACGAGCGCAAGGGCCGAGATGCGGAGAGCTCTCACGCCTCTCGTTATCGCCGGCTGGGGGGGCCAACCGACACCCCAGAAGGGGTATCCGCGTCTCAACTTGACATAACGTAGATTATCGTGCGTTGTGCAGACGAGGTGGTGGGCCGCGTCCGGCGCCGTAGGTCACGCAGACATGTCAGCAGCGCACGCAGGTTGCCGTTCCCTCCATCAAGGGCTTGCATCCGAGGGTGCCGCAGTGACAGAGTGGTGCGCGACGGGGTTCGGCTGTCCGTCTCCCCAGATTTCCGAATCGAGGCTGCCGCCGGTGAGCTCACTCGACATCGAGATTATCCTCGCGCACGAGGATTTCCGCCAGCTCCTGGAGACCGCCGAGATCGCAGGATCCGTCAGACAGGGTGAGATCTCTGAGTTGATCGAGCTGCACGAGCTCGCGCCCCTCGAGCAGGAGGCGATCCTCCAGGAGCTCGAGAAGCGCTCGATCGAGATCATCGCGGACGCAGTCGAGATACCCCCGGCTCCGTCGGCCGCGCCGGAATCGACGACCGACGCTCTCCAGCTCTTTCTGCGCGAGGCCTCGCGGCACCGGCTACTGACAGCCGCGCAGGAGGTCGAGCTCGCGAAACGCATCGAGCTCGGAGACATGGAGGCGAAGCAGCACATGATCCAGGCCAACCTCCGGCTCGTCGTCTCGATCGCCAAGAACTACCGGAACCAGGGCCTGCCGTTTCTCGACTTGATCCAGGAAGGCACCCTCGGGCTGATTCGTGCCGTGGAGAAGTTCGACTGGCGACGCGGATTCAAGTTCTCGACGTACGCGACCTGGTGGATCCGCCAGGCCGTGGCGCGGGCGCTCGCGGACAAGGGCCGCACGATCCGCATGCCGGTACACGTCGTGGAGCGGCTGCAGAAGATCAACCGCGCGGAACGGTCGCTGTGGACCGTCCTGGGACGTGAGCCGACCATCGAGGAGATCGCCGAGGAGGCGAACCTGACCGTCCTGCAGATCCAGGAAGTGCGGTCTGCGGCGCGTGCCTCGACCTCACTCGACGCGCCCGTCGGCGAGGCCGAGGACGCGGTGCTCGGCGACTTCGTCGCCGGTGACGACCCGCTGCCCGAGGAGACCGTCGAGCTCGAGTTGCGCAGCCGCGCGTTGCGGAATGCCTTGCGCAACCTCCCCGACCGCGAGCGTGACGTACTGCTTCTGCGCTACGGCCTCGAGGGCCGCGAGGCGCAAACCCTCGACCAGATCGGACGCGCCCTCAGTCTCACCCGTGAGCGCGTGCGGCAGATCGAGCTGGACGCGCTCCGGCGTCTGTCCGCGCTCGCGGAGATGCAGGCCGTCCAGGACGTGTAGCGGGGCCTGCGGGGTCAGGTGCGCAGGTAGAGCTCGAGCCCGGGCGCCACATGCCGAAGCTCGCGCAGCGCACGCGTCTCGAGCTGGCGCACGCGCTCGCGGGTGATCCCGAGCTCGACGCCGACGTCCTCGAGCGTCATCGGCACGCCGCTGTCCAGGCCAAAGCGCAGCACGAGCACGCGGTGCAGCCGCTCGTTGAGCTGTCCGAGGGCCACCTTCAGCTCGCTCGAACGGAGCGTCAGGGACGTCTCCTCCTCCGGCGCTGCGGCGTTCACGTCCTCGATCAGGTCGGCCATCAGCGACTCGCCGTCGCCGACAGGCGTATCCAGGCTGACGTGATCCTGAATCAGTTCGAGCAGGTCGCGGACCTTCGTCAGCGGGAACCCGCTCTCCTCGGCGATCTCCTCCAGCGACGGATCGCGGTTCAGCTTCTGGCCGAGCAGACGGCGCGCCTTCTGGATCTTCCGCACCTGATCGGCCACGTGCACGGGAAGCCTGATTGTGCGGCTCTGTTCGGCCAGGGCCCGCTGCACCGCCTGCTTGATCCACCAGGTCGCGTACGTCGAGAGCTTGTAGCCGAGCGTCCAGTCGAACTTCTCCACGGCGCGAATCAGCCCGAGGTTCCCTTCCTGGATGAGGTCGAGCAGCGGGACGTTGGCGCGGGTGTAATGCCTCGTGATGGACATCACGAGCCGGAGGTTGCACTCGATCAGCCGCCGCTTCGCCGCCTCGTCGCCAAGATCCTTGCGTCGCGCGAGCTCACGTTCCTCCGCGACCGTCAGCAGCCTCCCGTCGCCGATCTGGCGGACGTACAGCTTGAGAGGGTCGAAGCCGGGGTCGGTCGCCTCGTCGGCAACTCGCTCGACCACAGGGTCGAACAGATGCTCTGCAGCATTGCTCTCCACACGTCCCTCATCGGTCGCAACCGTCCCTCACTTGAGGCACCGCCGGGAAGCGTGATACGGGCGCCGCAGACCGGGGTTTTCAGCCGAGTGTCCCGTCGGGCGCGACATCGACGCCCTCTTCGCGCAATCGCTCGCGCACCAGGAACTGGAACCCCGCCCAGGGGCCCTCGTCGAGACCGACCATGCGGTAGATCTGCCACTCCGAAAGGAGCGTCCGGTCGGCACCTCGCGCCGCTTTCCAGTCGGCCATTCGCGGCAGCCGGCCGAGCCGCCGAGCCATCACGGCCCCGTCCGCAACCGCCCGCTCCAGCCGCTCCTCGCCGATCGGAACGTCGAAGCCTGCCTCCTTCAGCGCCTGTGCGAGCGAGCCGAAGGTCTGCCAGATCAGCGACTTGGAGGCGACCCTCCTCCGCGCCGCCTCGATGTCGCGAGCCGTGGGAATCCGGCCGAGCTCCTCGCCCAGTGCCCGCAGCTGCCCCGCCATCTCCTCCCGGGAGATGAAGCGGCGCGCGGTCAGCCCCGCAGCCCGCTTTGCCGCATTCCAGCTGCCGAAGTGCTCGATCACCGTCTGCGGGTGCACACTCGCCGCCGGGTCGGCGTCGAACTCGCGCATCGTCGGCGAGCGCCGCAGCCGGTCGGCGGACGCGCGCAGCTCGTCGAGGATCTGCTCGTCGGTATAGCGCTTGCGCAGCCCCTCGCGAAACGCCGCGAACGCAGCCTCATCGATGCCTGCAACGGCAGGATGGCGCTTCCGTGCCCGGGCCATGCAATCATCGTATAACAACGTGTGAGGAATGCAAGTGAACCCGAGCGAGCCTCTTCCGAGGGCCGCACGGGCCGCCGGTACGCTCGCTGGATGGTGCGCTCACTCGAGTTCGGCGCCGCCCGCTTGGTCGGTGCGCTTTCGCGGCGCCTCGGGCGCGGCGGCGGCACGACGCTGCCCGGAAAACTGATTTGGAAGCTGGATCCGGGCGCGGTCGACGTGCTCGCACGGCGCCTTGTCGACGGCTCGGTGATCGTCTCCGCCACAAACGGGAAGACCACGACGACCGGGATGGTGGCGGCGGTCATCGGCCACGGCAACGGCCTGGCGTGGAACCGGTCCGGTGCCAACCTCGCCTCCGGCGTCACCTCGACGCTGCTCGCGCGCCCGCATGCGCGCCGGGGCCTGTTCGAGATCGACGAGTTCGCGCTCCCGGCCCTGGCCGTGCGGCTCCACCCGCGCGTGCTCACCCTGTCGAACCTGTTCCGCGACCAGCTCGACCGCTACGGCGAGCTCGAGCACATCGCCGAGCGCTGGCGCGCGATGCTCGCGACCCTCCCCCGCTCCACTACCCTGGTCGTCAACGGCGACGACCCGCTCGTCGCGGCCCTGGCCGACGGCCGCGAAGGCGCCGTTCGCTACGGCATCGACGATCCCGCCGCGGGTCATGCGGTGCTCCAGCACGCTGCGGACTCGAAGCACTGCCTGCGCTGCGGCGCGCCCTACCGGTACGCGGTCGCGTACGTCGGGCACCTCGGGGATTACCGATGTCCCGCCTGCGGCCACGGGCGGCCGCCGCTCGACGTCGTGGCCCGCGACGTGAAGCTCGAGGGCCTCGAGCGCGCCTCGTTCGACCTCGAGGCTCGGGGTGTCACGACGCGGATCGAGCTCGGGCTGGGCGGGCTCTACAACGTCTACAACGCGCTCGCGGCCGCCGCCACCTGCCTTGCCGCGGGAGTATCCGCGCAGGCTGTTGCAGAGCGGCTTGCCGGCTTCGAAGCTGCGTTCGGGCGCCAGGAGCGGCTCAGCGCCGAGGGTCGGGACGTGCGGCTGCTGCTAATCAAGAACCCCGCGGGCGCCAACGAGGTGGTACGCACGCTCGTCGCAGGGGGCGTTCCCGGGACGCTGGTCGTCGCTCTCAACGACGCGATCGCGGACGGCCGGGACGTCTCGTGGATCTGGGACGTCGACTTCGAGCCCCTGCTCGAGCGCGCGCGGCACGTCATCGTCTCGGGCGACCGGGCTGCGGAGCTCGCGTTGCGCTTCACCTATGCCGGCTTCCCGCGCGACCGACTGGAGGTGGTGCCGTCATTGACGGCCGCCTTCGATGCCGGCATCTCCAGCACCCCGGAAGGCGAGCGCCTCGCCGTGCTTCCCACCTATACGGCGATGCTGCGTTTGCGAGCAACGCTCGCGGCACGCGGTCTCGTCCGCCCCTACTGGGAGACCTGACGATGGAGCTTCGTGTCGCCCACCTCTATCCCGAGCATCTCAACATCTATGCCGATCGCGGCAACATCGCCGTTCTCGCCCGGCGCGCCCTTGCCCGTGGACACCATCTTCTCGTCAGCGCACTCGGCCCCGGCGACCGTTTCGACCCGGCGGCGCACGATCTGATCTACATCGGAGGCGGACAGGATCGCGAGCAGGCGCTGGTCGCACCCGACCTGGCGAGCCGTGCCCCTGCGCTGGCGCAGGCGGTGGACGACGGCGCGGCCCTTCTTGCAGTCTGCGGCGGCTATCAGCTGCTGGGACGCGGCTACCGCGGACGCGACGGTTCCTCGCTTCCCGGTGCAGGCCTCTTCCCGCACGAGACGGTGGCAGGCGAGAAGCGCATGATCGGGGATGTCCTGCTCGAATGCGATCTCGGTGACGGCACCGTGCTCCAGGTGGCCGGCTTCGAGAACCACGCGGGGCGTACGCTCCTCGATGCCGGGGCGACACCCCTCGGTCGGGTCGTCCACGGGTTCGGCAACGACGGCGCGTCCGGCTTCGAGGGTTGCCGGGTCGGGACCGCAGTTGGGACCTATCTGCACGGCCCGCTGCTGCCTCGCAACCCCGGTCTGGCGGACTGGCTGCTCTCCCGCGCCATCGCGCACGCAAGGGGCGATGCGTCGGTGCCGCTGGACCCGCTCGACGACTCGCTCGAGCGACTTGCCTTCGGCGTGGCGGCCGAGCGGGCCAGAGTCAGGGGTGGACGCCGGTGAGCCGCTGCCGCAGGTTCTCGAGCGCCTCGCGGTCGACCCCGACCTCGCGCAGGTAGCCGTCGACCCCTCCCCACTCGGCGTCGATGAAGGCGAGGACGGTGCTCATCGCTTCGGCAGGGCACTCCGCGAAGCGCGCGCGTCTGCGACGCTCCTCCTCGCTTTCGGCCGCCGCGACCCACCGCGCGTTCATGGCTCGGACGCCGGGTTCGCTCGCCGCGTAGTCCGCGGCCACCACCTCGTTGGGAACCCCGGCGATCCGCAGGCACAGCGCGGACACGATTCCCGTCCGGTCCTTGCCGGCGACGCAGTGGACGATCACCGTCCCGGGTGTTTCGGCCACCGCCCGTACCGCATCCCGCACGTGCTCGCCACACTCCGTCACAACCTGCGTGTAGGTCTCGGCGAGCACCATCGCCGTGGTCTCCATTTCACGGGCCCGTCGTTCCCAGCCCTTCTCGATCGCGCCGTCACGGCGACCGAACAGCGAGACGGCCGTGACGTCGACCGGGGCTTCGTACGGTTGCGACTCGCGTTCCTCGGGGAAGCGCAGATCGACGACACGCGTTGCCCCCTGGGCCACGACGGCGCGCCAGCCGGCCTCGCTGAGCTTGGCGAGATCGTCCGCGCGTACGACGACGCCCGAGCGCGTCGGCCGGCCGGAGACCGTCACGAGCCCACCCAGCTCGCGGACGTTCTCGCAGGCGTGCCAGTCGAGGTCTCGTGTCACTCGACCCAGAGCTTGCCGAGGTAGACGCAGGGGTCGCCCGGTTGCCAGCGGCGCAGGAACCTGGCGATCGGCGGGTGGAGCGAGATCTCGTCGAGCTCGTCCAGCGAAAACAGCCGGTGACCGCGGACTGCGCCGTCCTCGGAGGTCGTCGCCTCCAGCGAGCCTCGCAGGTCACCCGCGAACAGCACGTTGACCACATGCTTGTCGAATCGGCTGCGCACGGGGGAAATGGACTCCACGATCAGAATCGGCCCCTCGAGCGGCAACCCGTCTCCGGGGCCGACCAGCCCCGTCTCCTCGCGAAGCTCTCGCAGCAGCGCCTCGGTGAGCGTCTCTCCCCCGCGCACGCCGCCGCCGGGGAGCAGCCAGTTCTCCCTCCCGCCCTTGACATGGCGGCAGAGCAGGACGCGTCCATTCCACCTGAGTACCGCACCGACCCGGATCCGTGGCTCGCGTCGCATCGTCAAGAGCCCGACGAGCCGAACCCTCCGGTGCCGCGGGGCGTCTCGTCCAGCTCATCGACCACGACCACTTCGAGCATCGCGACCGGCACGAGCACGAGTTGCGCGATTCGCATGCCCGGTTCGACGACGAACGTCTCGTCTCGATCGGTGTTGAGCAGGATCACGCGAAGCTCTCCTCGGTACCCGGCGTCGACAAGTCCCGGTCCATTGAGAACCGAGATTCCGTGACGGGCGGCGAGTCCGGAGCGCGGCGTGACCAGACCGGCATGCCCCTCGGGGATGGCCACGGCGATGCCGGTACCCACCGTCGCCCGGCCGCCGGGCGGCAGCTCGACACGCTCGCGGGCGCAGAGGTCGAGGCCGGCATCGTCAGGGTGGGCTCGCACCGGGACGCGGGCGTCGGCCTGCAACCTGACAGCGGACAGGTGGGTCACGCCCGGGCCGCGACGGGGTCGTCCGAGACGAGATACGCCGCAAACCTGCGCGCCTCGCGTGGCGGGAGCTTGGCCCTGATCGAGACACCCTCCGCCGTGTCGACTCGTTCCTCGATCGGCGCACCCAGCGCGTAGAGCGCCGACAGCGCCGACCCGTGGTCGTAGGGGACGAACAGGCGGACGTCCTCGAAACGATCCGCGAAGAGCTCCGCCACGAGCTCCTTCAGTTGCGGAATCCCTTCGCCGGTGAGCGCGGAGATCTGGAGCGCGTCTGGCAGGCGATCGGCCAGCAGCTTGCGCTCCGCGGCACGCAGCCGGTCGACCTTGTTGAGTACGGGGACCACCTGGAGCTCCGTTGCGCCGATCGCCTTCAGCACGGCCTCGACTGCGCGCATCTGCTCCTCGAGCCGCTCGTAGGGCTGCGAGCCGTCGACGACATGCAGCACGAGATCGGCGACCAGCGTCTCCTCCAGTGTCGAGGCGAAGCCCTCGACCAGCTGGGTCGGCAGGCGCCGGATGAAGCCCACGGTATCGGTCACCAGGTAGCGCTTCCCGTCGTGGATGAAGCCGCGTGTTGTGGGGTCGAGCGTTTCGAACAGCCGATCGGCCATCGAGATCTCGGCACCGGTCAGCGCGTGCAGCAAGGTCGACTTGCCCGCGTTCGTGTACCCCGCCAGCGCCACGGTCGGCGTCTCGGAACGCTTGCGCTCCTTCCGCCTGGTCGTCCGCTGCGCCTCGAGCCCGCGGAGTCGCTCCTTGAGTTGTGAGATCCGCCGCCGGGCGATCCGGCGGTCCGTCTCGAGCTGCGACTCGCCAGGGCCTCTGGTACCCACCCCGCCGCCAAGGCGCTCGAGGTGCTGCCACATGCCGCGCATGCGCGGCAGGTTGTATTCGAGCTGCGCCAGCTCCACCTGGAGCTTCCCTTCGGCCGACACCGCATGCTGGGCGAAGATGTCGAGGATCAGCTGCGTGCGATCGATCACACGCGCCTCGAGGGCATTCTCGAGTGCCCGGAGCTGAGCCGGCCCCAGCTCGTCGTCCACCAGCAGCACCTCGGCGTCCGTGTCCTCCCACGCCTGCTTGAGCTCCTCGAGCTTGCCCTTTCCCACGTACTGGCGCGGGTCCGGGCGGAGGCGATGCTGAACGACTTCGGCGACCGGATCCACGCCCGCGGTGCGTGCGAGCTCGCGCAGCTCACCGAGCTCGTCGTCCGCGTCGACGCCGGGCCGGAGCACGGCCAGCACAAGGCCGCGTTCAGGGTCGAGCGATGAGGGTGGCGCACCCATCGGCTTCGGAGTATGCCGGTAGCCTCTCCACATGGGGCAGCTCGCGGACAGGCTCGCTGCGCGCACCCTCGAGCTGATCGACATCCCTTCGGAGAGCCTGCACGAGCACGAGGTGCGCGCGTACCTTCGCTCGCTCGTTCCCGACGCGCTGGAGCCCGTGTTTCTCGCGGAGGACTCGGCTCTCTGGGTGCCGCCACGCCGGCCGGGAGCGCCGCTTGTCGTGCTGGCCGGTCACTACGACACTGTGCCCGCCCAGGACAACCTGCCGGGCAGTATCCAGGACGGCGTCGTCCACGGCCTCGGCGCCGCAGACATGAAGGGAGGAGTGGCGGTCGCCGTCGAGCTCGTGCGGGAGCTGGCAGGTGGAGCCGCGCCGCGCCTCGACGTCGCCCTCCTGCTGTTCGGGAAGGAGGAGCTGCCGCCGTCGTACAACCCGCTACCGGAGTTGTTCGCCTCCTGCCCGGTCATCCACGAGGCGGAGCTGGCAATCCTGCTCGAGCCGACGGCGGGCTCCGTCCACGCAGGATGTGTCGGGACGCTGCACGGCCGCGTCGTCTTTCACGGGGTCAGCGGTCACGCGGCCCGACCGTGGCTCGCCGACAACGCACTGGATCGCGCAATACTCGGGCTCGAGCGGATCGCCCGTCTCGAGCGCCGCGAGGCGATCGTGGGCGGGCTCCCGTTCTACGAGACCGTGACGCTCACGAAGCTCGCCGCCGGGATCGCCGACAACGTTGTGCCGGACACGGCCGTCGCGACGGTCAACGTCCGGTACCCGCCCGACCGCGACCCGGCGGCGGCCGAGGAATTGCTCGCGTCGCTGCTGCCGCCGGGGGCGACCGTCGAGATCGTCGGCAACTCGCCCCCCGCTCGCGTCGTCTCCGACACGCCGCTCGTGCGGGAGCTGCTCGCGGCCGGTGCCCGCGGCATCGAGCCGAAGCAGGCGTGGACGAACGTCGCGGACTTCACGACCCACGGCATCGACGCCGTGAACTTCGGGCCCGGCGATCCGGTGTACGCCCATCGCAAGGACGAGCAGGTGAGCGTGGACGCACTCGTCCACTGCTACGAGACGCTCCGGCTCTTCGTCGGAGCGGCATGAGACGTCCTGTGTCAATCCCCAGTCTCGCGTCCCGAGGCAGCGGCCGGCCGCGACAGCGGCCGCATCAGGGGCTCTCCCGGGCCGGGGTCCGCGAGAGCGGATACCGGCTCTGGGGCGAGCGATGAGCGACGATCTCGTCCGCGTCGCGATTCTCGATCACCTGGAGGCGGAGATCGCAGCCGGGCTGTTACGGAGCGAGGGCATCGGCTGTCTTGTGCGGCCGACGGACATGGCAGCGGGCCGAGGCGACGGCATCCCCTGGTCGTTCCAGGAGCTGCTCGTCCGCGCTGCAGATGCGGCAGCTGCACGAGACCTCCTGGCACCGGATGACCGCGGCGAGGACGACTCTCCGGAGCGGATCTCAGCCGAGCCCGGATGATCCCGCGTCGTACGCGCGGGTGACCGTGGCGATGCGCACGGCGTAGTCCGCGTACCACGTCTTCCTGCCGAGCCGCTGCACCGCAAGATGTGCGGCGACCTGCTTCCACGCGCGTGCGTCGTCCTCGGTTTGCCAGTACGAGACCGTGATCCCGAGCCCGTCACGCGCGGACTCCACGCCGAGGAATCCGGGCTGGGCCCGTGCCAGTTCGACCATCCGGCGCGCAGCTTCCCCGTAGCCGTCGTCGCCGTCGGTGCGCAGCGAGGTGAAGATCACGGCCGTGTAGGGCGGCTGCGGCGTGCTCGCGATCTCAGACATCGGGCAACACCGGTGCAGGCACGGGAGAGCCCTCGGGGGTGTACGCGGCCTCGGACATCACGCCAGGCTACCCCGGTAGCCTGCGTTCGTGCCCCTTTCCCCCATTCTTCGCGGGCAGGCCACGTACCCGTTCGTACGCCTCGCGCAGGCCGCGAACGCACGACGCGAGGCCGGCCTCGAGGTGATCGACTTCGGCATGGGCGACCCGGTGGAGCCGACCGACCCCGCGATCCTGGGGGCACTGAAGAAGGGTCTCCGACCGCGGATGGGATACCCGGCGTCCGCCGGGCTGCCGGAGCTGCGCGAGGCGATCGCGGCCTGGGCCGGCCGGCGGTTCGGCGCCCACGTCGACCCGGACCGGCACGTGATTCCCACACTGGGCACGAAGGAGGCGATCTACTCGTTCGCGCAGGTGGTGCTCGACGTGGACTCCGGCAAGGACACCGTGATCTTCACCGAGCCCGGCTACCCCGTGTACGAGCGCGGCGCGCTCTTCGCGGGCGCCAGCGTGCAGGAACTGCCGCTCGACGAACGGCACGGCTTCTTCCCCGACCTCGACGCGGTATCCGCGTTCGACTGGAAACGCGCCGCGCTGGTCTGGGTCAACTACCCGAACAACCCGACGGGTGTGACGGCGCCGCTCGAGCTATACCGGCGGTTGGCGGCACTCGCGCGGGAGCACGACTTCGTCCTTGCCTCCGACGAGGCATACACCGAGCTGTACACCGGGTCCCCGCCTGTGTCGGCATTGCAGCTCGAGGACTGGTCGAATGTCGTCGTCTTCAACACGCTTTCCAAACGCTCGTCGATGACGGGGTTCCGGAGCGGATTCGTGGCGGGGGACGCGACGCTGATCGACGCCCTTCGCCGCTTCCGCCCCAACGTCGGCACGGCGCCCCAGGAGTTCGTCCAGCGGGCCTCGGTCGTCGCCTGGGGCGATGAGGCCCACGTCGCGAGGGCACGCGAGGGTTACCGCGAGAAGCGCGCCGTCATCGCGGAGGCGTTGCGCCGTAACGATCTGCGCATCGCCGGGGGCGACGCGACCATGTACCTGTGGGTGGCCGTGCCGGCTGGGGAGGGCTCGGAGGCGTTCGCCGGGCGGCTTCTGGCGCATGGCCTGGTCGTGACACCCGGCGCGTTCCTCGGCCGCTCGGGCGAGGGATACATTCGCCTGGCGCTCGTGCCGGCACTCGCGGACTGCCGGCGGGCGGCGGAGCTGCTCGACGAAGCGCTGGGCTCCAACGTGCCCGACGCGCAAGGCGGTGATGCGGGATGATGAGGAAGGTGGAGCTTTCGGCGCGCATCGACGATCTTTTCGAGACCTCGCAGCTCGACGCCGAGCCGATCGAGGAGGCGATACGCCTGCTCGATGGCGGCGAGGTCCGTGTGGCCGAGCCCGTGGACGGCGGCTGGCAGGTGAATGAATGGGTGAAGAAGGCGATCCTGCTCTACTTCCGACTGCGCAAGGTGGAGCGGATGGACGTCGGGCCGCTGCACTTCCTCGACAAGATCCCGCTGAAGGACGACTACGCGACGCGGGGCGTCCGCGTGGTGCCACCGGGTGTGGCTCGCTACGGCGCGTTTCTCTCCGAAGGCGTGGTACTGATGCCGGGCTACGTCAACATCGGCGCCTGGGTCGGCCCGCGGACCATGGTCGACACCTGGGCCACCGTCGGCTCCTGCGCTCAGATCGGTGCCGACGTCCACCTCGCGGGCGGCGTCGGGATCGGCGGCGTGCTGGAGCCCCCGCAGGCCTCCCCCGTGATCGTCGAGGACGGTGCATTCATCGGATCGCGCTGCATCGTCACCGAAGGAGTACGGGTCGGCGCCGGAGCGGTGCTCGCGGCGAACGTCTCGCTCACGGCCAGCGTCCCGGTGATCGACGTGACCGGACACGAGCCGGTCGAGTACCGAGGCGAGGTACCCGCGCGCGCGGTCGTCGTCCCCGGCACACGGCAGAAGGAGTTCCCCGCCGGCACCTACCACCTGCAGTGCGGCCTGATCGTCGGCTGGCGCGAGGAGAGCCACGACCTGCGGCTCAGCCTCAACAACGTCCTGCGCGAGTTCGAGCTCGCAGTCTGAGGCTCCTACAGGGCCGTCTCGCCCGAGCAGATCTCCTCCGCCGGGCCGCTCAGGGTCGCACGGCCGCCGGCTACCTCGACGGTGAGCTCCCCGCCCGGCATGCGCACGGTGACCGGTGATCGGCACCAGCCGCGTGCCACGGCGACGGCCGCCGCCGCGGTCGCCGAGGAGCCGGAGGCTGCGGTCTCCCCCGCGCCCCGCTCCCACACGAGCACATCCAGCACGTGCTCGGTGGCGGTCGCGACGAGCTGCACGTTGGTCCGGCCGGGAAAGGCCGGGTGATGCTCGAGAGCCGGGCCGAGGCGACGCAGATCGGCGAGCGTCGGCGCGGGATGCCGGACGACTGCGTGAGGGTTGCCGACCGAGGCGCGTACGAGCTCGACAGGCTCCCCGTCGACGTCGACCGTCTCGTCGTCGCCGACCAGAACCGGGCCGAGCTCGAGCTCTGCCTGGCGCCCGCCGAGCATGCGGGCCGCCACCGTCCGACCGGCGCTCGTCACGACGAGGTTGTCCACCCGATGCCGCTCTGCGAGCCACCGCGCGGCGATGCGCACGCCGTTCCCGGACATCTCTGCCACCGAGCCGTCGGGATTCCAGATCACGACCTCTCCTCCCCACTCACCGTGCGCGACGAGCTCGAGCACGCCGTCGGAGCCGATCCCCGTGTCGGCGTCGCAGAGCCGGCGCACCCGCACGGATGAGAGAGCGCCGGCGTCCGGCTGCTCCACGATCAGGTACGCGTTGCCGAGTGCGTGCCACTTCCAGAAGCGCATGCCGCTCATCCTGCCTTCTCGCGCGGCGGGTCGACGGTGCGGGCGATCCAGTCCTCGACCTCGACCGGCGTACGCAGGTGCGTGAGAGGGTACCGCGCGAGACGCGCGGGGTACTCTCGCTGCCGGCGCCGGTAGTTGCGCAGCGCGTGCGGGAACAGCGCATTCCGGCCCCAGAGCGCGTCCCGGAGCGTCTCGCGGTTGCCGTTCCAGAGCGGTTGCCGACGTACGACACGCGACCAGGTGCGGCGGGCAAGTCGAGGCAGCCAGACCCGTCGCGGCAGGTCCAGCCACACGACCTCGTCTGCCGCTTCGAGCACCACACTGCCGATCTTCCCCCAGTAGCCACCGTCGACCACCCAACCGGCGCCGGCGAGCACCGGCCGTAGCTCCGCGACCACCTCCTCCGTGGGCGCCTCCTGCCAGTTCGGCCCGTGCACGAGCGCGTCGAGCTCGACGAACGGTACGCCGAGACCATCGGAGACCGTGCGGCCCACGGTCGTCTTGCCACTGCCGCTGGCGGAGGCGACGATCGCGATCCGGCGGCTCACGACGGCTCGCGCACCATGCTCACGATCTGCGCGGCAACATGCTCGGGTGCCTGAGTCGCGTCGACGGTCACGAGACCGGGGATGCGCCTCATCCATTTGCGCTGATAGGCAGCGTAGCGGCGCGTGCGCTGCGCGATCCGTGCCTGTGCGCCCTCAGGCTCGGACGCAGCGATCTCGTCCAGGCCGAGGACCTTGCGAGCTGTCCCGGACAGCGGCCGCTCGAGCGCGGCTGCGACCTCTGCCACGACCCCTCGCCGGAACATCTCCGCCGTCCGGGCGTCGATCCGCCTTGCCAGCTCCACCGGCGGCACCTCGAGCCCGACGACGAGGGTCGGATGCCGCGTCTCCCCGTTCCACAGCGCCGAGTATTCCGGGGCCAGCGTGGCTCCGGTCTCTGCGAGCTCGAGCGCCCGCACCACACGCCGCCGGTCGTTGCGATGAACGGCGGCGGCGGCCGGCGGGTCGAGCCGCTCCAGCTCGCCGTAGGCGGCGGCCGGGTCGCCGTCGTACAGCGCCTCCCACCGCGCGCGGACGCCCTCCGGGGCGGGAGGCGGCGGGTCGAGCCGCGCCAGCGCCGCTCGTAGATAGAGCCCGGTGCCTCCCACCACGACCGCCGAGCCGTTCGCAGCGACGAGCTCGTCGACCGCGGCTTGCGCCAGCGGGGCATACCGCCCGACCGACATCTCCTCGTCGAGCCCGATGATGCCGACCAGCCGCTCCGCGTGCCGCGAGCGGTTGGTGAGGATCGGCAGCCCACGATAGACCTGCATTGCGTCGGCCGACACGACCTCGGTGCCGAGGGCACGCGCCACGTGCGCGGCGACATCGGACTTGCCTGAGGCCGTGGGGCCGAAGACGGCGACCACGGTTCCGCCCCCGCTCCGCACCCGGGGCGCCGTCCTCACGGCCTCTCAGGCGGACTTCCAGGCGAGCTCGCCCTCGCCGGGCACCTCCAGCTCGCTCGGAAGCGGCGTTCCGTCGTCCGGGTGGTCCTCACGATGCCCGACAAACCACTCGACGGCCCTCGGGATCCCCGCAGCCAGCGGCGTCTGGGGTGACCAGCCGAGGAGGTCGCGCGCCTTCCGGATGTCGGCCACATACCGGGTGACCTCACCGACCAGCGAAGGGGCACGCTCGATGCGCGGCTCGACGCCGAGCGACTCGCCGATCAGCTCGGCGGCGCGGACAAGCGTGTTGCCCTCTCCGTAGGCGAGGTTGACGGTCTCGTTCGCCAGGCTTCGGCCGCCGAGCGCCGCGACCCCCCGCGCGATGCCGTCGACGCAGTCGTCGATGTAGGTGAAATCGAGCACCTTGTCCTCGCCACCGAACACGGTGACCGGCTCGCCCTTGGCCAGGCGGTGGATGAAGAGCGGAATCACCCGCTCCATCCGTCGCAGGTCGTTGTCGTAGCGGCCGTACACGTTCGAGAATCGGAAGACGAGGTAACGAACCCCGTAGCAACGCGCATAGGCGTAGGTGAGCGCCTCACCGGCGATCTTCGAAGCGGAGTACGGGCTCTCGGTGAAGGCGAAGTCCGCAGTGTCCTCGCCGTAGCCCTCGAAGCGATGGACGTCCCCGTAGACTTCCCGCGTCGAGGAGAACACGAGCGGGAGGTCCCCGAGACGGCAGTACTCGAGGACGTTGAACGTCATGATCGCGTTCTCGAGCGCGCGATGTGGCTGCCGCACGAGCTGGTGCACCTTCGCATGGGCGGCCAGGTGCACGACGATGTCCACCTCCGGGTACTCCACCCCACCGATCCCGCCGCGAAACGGCGAATAGTGCCCGGCCAGGTCCTGCAGCAGCGTCGGGAAGGAGTCGACCCAGGGGTTCTGCCGCTTGTCGACGCCGAAGACGTCGTGCCCGTCCGCCAGCAGCCGCAACGCCAGGTTGGTGCCGATCTGGCCGCTGGAGCCGGTCACGAGCACTCTCATGC
>JBJXGY010000211.1:0-2879 GCA_046160185.1 Gaiella sp.
TGCTCGGCGCGCGACGTCCAGATCTTCTGGCCGTGCACCACCCATCCGGAGTCGGTGCGCGTAGCGGCCGTCGCGATCGAAGTCGTGTCCGAACCGGCCGTCGGCTCCGTCACACCGAAGGCCTGCAGCCGAAGCTCCCCAGAGGCCAGCCTCGGCAGGATCCGCTGCTTCTGCTCGGGCGACCCGTTGCGCAGGATCGTCCCCATCGTGTACATCTGCGCGTGGCAGGCGCCCGAGTTGCAGCCGGACGCGTTGATCTCCTCCATGATCACGCTCGCCGCGGTCAGGCTGAGACCGGCACCGCCGTACTCCTCCGGGATCAGCGCCGCCAGCCAACCGTTCTCGGTGAGCGCCGCCACGAACTCCTCGGGGTAGCGGTCGGGCTCGAGCGCGCGCCAGTACTCGCCGGGGAAGCCCGCACACAGCTCGCGGACGGCGGCCCGGATCTCGTCCAGCTCGGGCCCGAGGGAGAACTCCATCAGCGTTGTGTCTTCTCGAGCAGGCGTCGCGCGATGATCAGCTGCTGGATCTCGTTGGAGCCTTCGCCGATCAGGAGCAGCGGTGCGTCGCGGTAGTAGCGCTCCGGCCGGTACTCGAGCGAGTAGCCGTACCCGCCGTGGATGCGCATGCAGTCGAGCGAATTGTCCTGCGCAGCCTCGGTCGCGAAGTACTTCGCCATCCCGGCCTCGAGATCTGCGCGGTCGCCGCGCGCCTTCGCCTGCGCCGCCTGGAGCACCAGCAGTCTTGCGGCCTCCGCACGTGTGGCCATCTTGGCGAGCATCAGCTGCACCGCCTGGTGGTTGCCGATCGGCTTGCCGAACGCCTCCCGCTCCCGCGCGTAGTCGATCGCGTCGTCGAGCGCAGCCTTTGCCAGGCCGGCGCCTCGCGCGGCGACGTTGACGCGGCCGACCTCGATCCCGCTCATGAAGTACTTGAACCCCTTGCCGACCCCCTCCTCGCCGCCGAGCACGGAGTCGGTCGGCGTCCGGAAGTCGTCGAGCGCGATCTCGGTCGTCTCGACGCCCTTGTACCCGAGCTTGCGTAGCGGCGGCATGGGGATCGTCATGCCTGCAGGCGCGGTCTCGGGCTCCTTCTCGATCAGGAACCCGGTCATCCCGAGATGTGGCGGATCGGTGGTGGAGTCGGTCTTGGCGAGCAGCGCGATCAGGCCGCAGCGCCACGCGTTCGTGACCCACATCTTCTGGCCGTTCAGGACGTAGTCGCCGCCGTCCCTGACCGCGGTCGTGCGGATCGCCTGCACGTCGGAGCCGGTGTGGGGCTCCGACATCGAGAACGCGGCGCGGATCTCGGCCGAGGCCAGCTTGGGCAGCCACTTCTGCTTCTGCTCGTCGGTGCCGTGCAACCGGATCATGGTGGCGGCGATGAAGGAGCCGTTCATGATCCCGGACAGGGTCACCCAGCCGCGGGAC
Organism: Gaiella sp.; assembly: GCA_046160185.1. Lineage (GTDB taxonomy): Bacteria > Actinomycetota > Thermoleophilia > Gaiellales > Gaiellaceae > Gaiella. The sequence continues at coordinate 1,431 of JBJXGY010000211.1, forward strand.
AGCTCCATCTGGATCAGGGCGTAGGTGTCCAGGCCGAGCCCGAGCCCGCCGTACTCCTCCGGGATCGTCGTGCCGAAGAGGCCCATCTCGGTGATCGTCTTGACGAGGGCCTCGGGGAACTCGTCGCGGTGCTCGAGCTCCGAGGCCACCGGAATCACGTCGCGGTCGACGAAGTCGCGAACGGCCGCGACGATCTCCCGCTGCAGGTCGTCCTCGCTCATACGCGCGCGACGGCCGCGGCGGTCAGTGGCTGCAGAGCCCGGGTCAGATCATCCTGCTCCTCGAGGGAGAGGATCGCCTCCTCGAGCGTCTCCACTGCGTCGTCCGAGAGTGCGAGACCGGCATTGCCCCGGAACTTGGCCCGCACGTCGTCGGCGGAGATCGGATTCTCCGGTCCGCCCTTCTGATGCGCCAGCTCGCACTCGAGCACCTCGCCGGAGGTCAGGCGGATGCGCGCGCTCCCGGGGAAGGACTGCGGGTACGTCGCGAACTCCTTCGGCTCATGAGAGACCTTGGCGGCCACTGCGAGGACGGCCGGGTCGGCGATGGCCTCCGCGGTGAAATCGGTGACGCCGACGTGCCCGCGCACCAGCATCGAGGCGATCGCGTACTGCAGCGAGAACTTGCCTTCGTACTCCGAGCGCGGTGCCTTCTTCTCCTCGGCGGGCTCGAGCACGATCGGAACCCAGGGTGCCGGCACCGAGACAACGATCTCGGCGATCTCCTCAGCCGCGAACAAGCGACCGCCAACGGCATCGACGGCGGAGCCGACCGCACCGTGCGTGAAATGGCAGATCGGGTACGGCTTGTACGCGATCCGCGGCGTCTCCCAGCGCGTGCCGAGGTCGGCGACCTGGGCCGGCAGTGCGCCCGTGCCGGGCGCGATGCCGAGATACGTGTCGTAGAGGCCGAACTTGGCATCGAACACCGAGCGCGGGCCCTCCGCGCCGTGGAAGGCGAGACGCGTCGCGATATGCCCGCCGTGCGCAGCCCAGGCGGGATGCATCGGCTTGGTGGCGCTGCCGTCGGCGAGGTACGCGAAGATACCCGACGCGAACGAGCCGGCGATGCCGAGTGCCCGGGTGGTCGTCTCTGCGTCGAGCCCCGCGATTCGCGCCACGGCCGCAGTGCCGGCGAAGACACCGCAGATCGCTGTGGGGTGGAAGCCCTTGGTGTGCATCGCGCCCGGTGCCGCCATCCCGATGCGGGTGTCGACTTCGTTGCCGGCGATGATCGCCGCCAGCGTGTCGGCCCCGGTCGCGCCGTAGAGCTCGGCCGCGGCGAAAGCGGCGTTGGTCACGACCACCGAGACGTGTGACCCGGAGTCCGAGTGCGTGTCGTCGAAGTCCAGGCCGTGGCAGAGCATCGCGTTGGCAAACGCGGCGTTCGCCGCAGGAAGGCGGCGCTCGGAGCCGATCAAGGTGGCCTGCGGCTCGCCGCCGAGCTCGG
>JBJXGY010000212.1:0-40967 GCA_046160185.1 Gaiella sp.
TTTCCCAGGTTTCGCTCCCTCGGCCCGGCTGCAAGTCTGATCCGGATGAGCGGCACGATTGCCCTGGATCCCCGTCAGCGAATCTCAGCTGCGGGCGGAGAGCTTCCTCCCCAGCTCCGTCCGTGACCGGACGTTGAGCTTGCGGTAGATCGAGGTCAGCGCCGCTTCAACCGTGTGTACGGAGACCACCATCACTGCTGCGACCTCCTTGTTCGACTTGCCTTCCGCGACCAGCGCGGCGACACGCTGCTCCGTCGGCGTGAGCCCACCGTTCGAGGGCGCGCGCCCTCCGATCCGTGCGAGCTCGGAACGGGTGAGTCCCGTCCAGGCCTCGGCGCCGAGCTGCTCGAAGAGAACGAGTGCCCGTTCGAGGGAGGTCCGCGCTGCCCGGCGCCGGCGGGCACGGCGCTCGAGCGCTCCGAGCGCCAGCCAGGTGCGGGCGTGCTCGAAGGGCACCGGGAACGCCTCGAGCATTCCCACCGCGCGCTCGACTTGCCGGATCGCCTCGTCGATTTCGCCGCCGGCGCCGAGCACGAGCGCTTGGCCTCGCAATCCGATCACGCTCGCACGGGCGAGATGGTGCCTCTCGCCGAGCTCCACGAGCGGCAGCGCGATCGCCTGCGCATCATCCGGCCGCTCAGCGAGGACGAACGCCTCGATCGCATCCGAGAGGTACAGCCGCAGCCCAGGATGGGCGAGGCCGAGCTGGTCGAAGACGGTTGCGGCGCGGCCAAGCAGTGTGGCGGCTGCGGTGTGATCCCCACGCACCAGTGCGACGTGGCCCTCAACCCAGTCGAGCCTCGCCCCCATCAGCGAGCCGGGCGCCCCGGCCTCGCGCGCCGCGGCGACGTCGGCGAGGGACGACTCCTCCTTGCCGAGGTGCGCCAATATGAAAGCGCGGCCGTAGAGAACGGTCGAGGTCCCCGCGGGGTCGCCGCTCGCCTCCCAGCTCGACACCGCTCGCTCCGCCATTGCGAGCGCCTGGTTCCACCGGCCGGCTCGCCAATCGACCATCGCCAGATGATGGTCGGCGAGCGTGACTCCGTAGATGTCGCCGCGCGCTGCGGCGGCGGCGGCTACGCGCGCGAATCCGTCCGAAGCCTGTTCATGTTCGTCTCGCCACATGTGCACGGTCGCAATGGTCATTTCCGGCGAGAAATCGCTGAGGACGGCGATTCCGCCGCGCTCGACCTCGACGGCCGCCGGGAGATGGACCAGCGGGTCGCCGGCCAGGCACGCCTCTTCGAGATAGGCGACCGCTGAGCGGGCCGCCGCCTGCAGCCCGTCGTCGTCCGTCAGCAGCGCCGCCTCGAGTGCGCGCCGGTTGGCCTCGATCGCACGTGCTGCATCACGGTGGAACAGGACGTCACCGACCAGGAGGTGCGCCCGGGCCGCCAGCCGGGGGTCGTTCTCCGTGTGAGCGAGTGCCTCCTCGGCCGCCTCGAGCTGCAGCGACGGGCTCGTAGTCGCGAGGGTGATGAGAGCCTCGGCCCGATCTGGCCCCGCCGGGGCGAGAGCGACCGCAGCCCGCGCGTGGCGCTCGGCGCGGCGCCAGTCCCCGCTGTCCCGAGCAGCCTCGCTGGTCGCCAGCTGCCGGCGGTGGAGCGATCCCGTGTCGTCCGGTGCGGTGAGCGACAGAGAGCCTGAGAAAAGGTCAGCGGCGGTCGCGGACGCGCCCCGCGACCGCGCCGCAGCGGCCGCTTCTTCCACAGACGCCGCGGCCGCCGCGTCTGGCTCGCTCGTGGCTGCCAGCAGGTGAAAGGCGCGCTCCTCGCTCGAGCCTGCGATGGCGGCGAGCTTCTTGTGGAGCAACCGCCGCGCCTCACCATCGAGGCGGTCGGCGAGGCCGGACGCCAGCAATGGGTGTGCCCAGCGGATCGTGTCGCCGTGGAGCTCGACGATGCCGGCGCGTACCGCGGGGTCGAGCTCGGCAACGTGGCCAAGCGCCTGCTCGACGAGACGCAGACTCGGCTCTGGGAGCAGCGCTGCGACCTGGAGCGCCTGTTCCGTGTCTCGCGGGAGCTCCAGCAGCCGGCGTTCGATGAGGTCGCGCAGCGCGGAGGGCAGCGGAGGCGGCTCGGCCGGGATCGGAGGCGGTATGTCGGGAAGCACACGGGCCAGCTCGATCGCAAAGAGCGGGTTCCCCGCAGACGTCGCGTGGACGCGGTGAAGCTGAGGGCGGGACAGCGCAGTACCGAGGCGCGCGCGGATGACGTGCTGCACGGCACCGATGCTGAGCGGGCCGAGGGTTAGCACGGTGGCTGCGAGTCCCGTCAGAGCGAGCTCGAGGGACGGCGCAACCGTGGAGTCCGGATCGACGCGGCGGACGAGAAGAGTGCGGACACGATGCATATCGATCCGGCGCAGGGCGAACGACAGCGCGTCTGCGGAGCCACGGTCGAGCCACTGCGAGTCGTCGATCGCGACGAGGAGCGGGGACTCGGAGGTGAGCGCGACGAGCGCACCGAGCGTGGCGAATGCGATCGCGCTGGCGTCGACCGGCTTCGTTCCCGGGTTCTCCAGCTGCAGCGCCACGCGCAGCGCGCGGAGCTGGGGGGCGGGGAGCGCGTCAAGAGCCGGGACGTGGCCAGCCAGCAGGTCTGAGAGACCGGCGAACGCGAGGCCCTGCTCGGGCGGCGAGGGAGCGGAGCGCAGCACGGGGATCCCAGCTGCAGCCGCCTGCTCGAGACAGGCGAGCAAGAGCGTGGTCTTGCCGATGCCGGGTGGGCCCTCGAGAACGATCGCAGACGGCACCCCGTCGGTGATCAGCCGGTTGAGGACGTCGAGCTCGTGGTCGCGGCCGAACATGGACATGATCCCGATGGGCGTTCGCCCGATCGCAGGTACGTCCACAAGCCTTCCACATGACGGCGCGGTAGTGCCGCTTTGGAGTGGTGCCGACGGTTCGCCGCCGTCCGTAGCGGCGTCCGGTGACGTCGTGCTCGGACGCGCACGACGGCCAACTCCAGGGATCGTGGCTTCGGCTCTCCTTTCGCGCTCACGCTTGACGAGTTCCGAAGTCGATGGGTTGAGATCGCGGGGCTACGGTCTACGCCTTCCTGACCTTGCCCTTGACGCACAACTGGCCCCTCTTGAGCTTCGGTGCAAGCGGAGCGAGGTCGTCGTCTGGGTCAGGGTCGGGCGGCGTGCAGCACTTCGGATCACCCTTCTTGCAGCACTCCCCGACGCCGCCCGGAACGGCCACGGTGCCCGGCGGGCAGCATGCGACGCCCTTGCGGTTGGTGCCAGGGGCGAAGGTCGTGCGGATCGCCGGACAACACCCGTCCTTGACGCAGCGGCCCTTGCTCTTCGGGCAGCACGCCCCGTCCTTGCACCGCTTTGGGCACGCGTCGACGCAGGCGTTGTTGATCGATCCGCCACACTTCGTGCCCGCCTTGCAGGCGACGACGGCCTCCGGGTAGATGCAGCACTCTCCGCCGGGCTCCACGCAGACTTCGCTGCCTTTGCCGTTCGAACACAACGTGTAGCCATCGGTGCACTCGAGTCCGCCCCTGCGTGCTTGGGCCGGCCTTGCGAGAAAGCCGGGAAGTGCGGCCGCCGCAACCGCGCCGCCGAGCAGGCGGAGCGCCCGTCGCCGCGGCATCGAGGCTGCGAGCGTTCGTGCGAGATCGTCGAAGTCGACGCTCATCTCGTTCCTCTCTCCTGGGGTTGGGCCAGCGGCGTGGTCCCGCCGAAGTCGGCAACGCGATCGACAAGCGCCTCGATCTCCTCCGCTCCGGCCGCGATGTAGCTGGCGACTGTGCCATCAGGTGCTATCAGCACCGCGCTCGGCGTCCCTGCCGTGAGATATGCCTCGGCCAGCGCGAGATCGGAGTCGACCATCATCGCCGCGAGGCCGTGCTCCGCCTCCTGTCCACGGATCGCGTCGGGCTCCCCGCCGCTCGCGACGGCGACCGTCAACCGGTCTTCGTGTGAAAGCTGCCACCGGGCGACCGCGGGCAGGAGCGCGTGGCACGGCCCGCACCCGGGGCTCGTGAACACGAGGAGCAGCGGGTGGCCGGGCGCGAGAAGCTCGTCCCGCGTGACCTGTTTTCCGGTGGAGAGCTGCATCGCGAACTGCGGCGCAGGGCTCCCCGGGTCGAGCCCCAGCTCGGACATTCCGGTGTCGGGGTCGTGGCCGATCTCGATGCCCGCAGCCTGAAGTGCCCGCTCGGTTGCTTCGAGGCGGAGCAGCACACGACCGTAGGACCGGGTCAGCGCGAGGAACGCTGCGACCGTCGCTCCGACCAGCGCGATGGCACTCATCACCCCGAGGATCAGCCCGAGCTCGGCGACCGTTCGTGCCCCGACCAAACTCCCGATCGACTGCCCTGGGTCGCTTCGCGTCGCGAGCAGAAGGCCGCCGGCGACGACGCCCAGGACGCCGTTGCGCCCGAGCGTCTTCCAACCGATCGGAGTCGAATGAAGCTGCCCGAAGCAGTGGCACCGTGGCTCCTTGCCGCGCGCCAGATTCGCAGCGATCACCGCGCTGAAGAGGACGAGGAGCCCGAGCGCCGCCGCTGCTCCCGCGCCCCGTGTCGAGGGAGCGAAAAGCGCGCCGGCGACGGCGATCTCGACGAGCGGGAGCAGCAGCGCGATCCCTGGGGCGAGCGCAGCGGGAGCGCCGAACGCCCGTGCCGCTGCACCGGTCCCGGCCAGATCCCTCAGCTTCGCGAAGCTCGCGACTCCGAAGACCCCCGTGAGAACCAGTGAAGCGGTGAGCGTGAGAGCGTCCATCGTCAGCAGCTCGCGATCGACTTGGTCAGGGTGGTCGTCTTGCCGTCTGCCTTCACGCGGGCGCTGACCTTGACCTTCGCCGGCAGGCCTGCTGTTCCGATCCGCGCCGTGAACGGCGCCTTCTTGTCGATCGCGACAGCCTTGCTTCCGACGAGGAACGTCACCGAGGTCACCGTCGTTCCCTTCGCCGGCTTGACCGTCGCGAGGACGATCTTGGCCTTGCACGTGACGCGGAGAGTCGGCTTCGCGATTACCGCCGCGACTGCCTTACCGAGGGTGAGCGAGATGTTGTCGATATAGGCGCGGTGCGCGCCGTTGCCATTCGCCGTGACCGTGATCACGACGGCAACGCCTCGTGTGTTCGGCAGGAGGTTCGCCTGAGCGGTGCGTTTGAGGAGCACGGTCAGGCGCTTCCGGTCATCGATGCTGACGGGACCGACACGAACGCTCCCGAGCACGGCGCCTGTGACGTCGAGGAACTGTGCGGTCACGGTCGCGAGATCGTCGTCCGAGGTGTAGCCGCCGATGAAGGCCGTGAGCGTCGCCCCGACCTGACCGGCGTCGATCTCGGTCGCTGCGCCAGACACGTCGATCGTCTGAGTCGCGGTGTGTGTCGACTGCTTCCCCGAGTTGTCGCCGGGCCCACCGGCGAAGAAGTTCGTTCCACCGCCGATCGTCGCCGAGAACGCCTGCGTGGGCCGGTCTCCTTCTCTCGCCGCGTACGTCCAGGTCGAGAGATTGCCGGTCGTTGTCCACCCCGCGGGCTTGAGGACGGTGGCGGCGTCCGAGCCGGCGCTGTCCTCTGCTCCCGGGTTGACAAGCAGGTTGCCGGCCGGGACTGCCGTCTGACGTGCGGCCAGCGGTACGGCGGCCACGAGCGCGACCGCGACGACAAAGCCGGTGATGAGTAATCGGTTCACAGGTCATCCTCCGAATCTGGGGTTTGGCCGTGATGGACGAGCGCCTCGACGACGCGGCCGATGCGCAGGCCGGCGAGCGTTGCCGCTTGCTCCACGGCACGCAGGGAGCCCGCCTCGAACACGAGCAGGCATAGCTCGTCGGCGGGCACGAAGTACGAGCGCAGAAGCCGGATCGGATCACCGTCTGCGTCCACGGCGGCAACCGCACCGGCCGCCCGCGCGCTCAGCGTGTCGAGGTCATCGCCGGTTGCTCCGGTGGCGAACGTCTCGAGGATGAAGCCCGTCATGCCGCTCACCGTAGGATCGGGGCGCGCCGTGGGCTACGGAGGTTCCCCTACGGATTCGGCTCGCGATCCCTGATCTGCGCCGCGAGCTCGGTGCGCGAGCGGATCGCGAGCTTGCGGTAGACATGGGTCAGGGTCGTCTCGACGGTCTTCACCGAGACGAAGAGCTGCGCCGCTGTCTCCTTGTTCGAGCACCCACGGCCCACCAGCTCGGCCACCCGCCGCTCCGCCTCCGAGAGCTCCGTCGCCACCGGCGCCTGCCGCCGGCCGGAGAGGCGGGCGAGCTCGTCGCGCGCGCGTGTCGCCCAGCCGGCCGCCCCCAGCTCGTCGAAGATCGCGCCCGCCCGTTCGAACGCCACACGCGCTTCGCGCGTCCTTCGCGCCCTGCGGCGGATCGTCCCGAGCGCAAGCCAGGTTCGCGCGTGCTCGAACGGGACCGGAAGCGAAGTCAGCGTCGCCACGGCCTGCTCGAGAAGGAGAGCAGCGGCCTCGCCGTCGCCCCGCGCCACCGCCGCGCCGGCCCGGGCGCGAACCGCGAGGAGGTGCGCGCGAGGAGTCCCGATCAGCGCCGCCAGCTCGGCGAGCTCGGCCGCAAGCCGCTCGAGCGGCTCCGCCGCCCCGACTGCCGTGAGCGCGTCGATCGTGTCCGAGAGCGAGAGGCGAAGCCCGGGTTCCCGAAGGCCGAGGGACGCGAAGGTCGTGGTCACCCCGAGCAGAGCCTCCGCGGCGCGGTCGGAGCGGCCCGCCGCCAGGTCGAGGTGCGCCTCCACCCAGTCGAGCCTCGCCCCCGTGAGCTCCCCGATCACCGGCTCGCTGCGAGCGCGGGCGATATCGGCCCGTGCATCGTCGTCCCGCCCGAGGTGGGCCAGCACGACCGCACGCTGGTAGTACGCGGCGGCAACCCCCGATGCGTCACCGCTGGTCGCCCACGACGCGAGTGCTTCGTCGCAGAGCGACAGGGACACATCCCAGCGGCCGGCCCTCCATTCGACGCCGGCCCGGTGCAGGTCGGCAACCACTTCGCCGTACGCGTCACCGCGTGTGCGCGCGGACAGCGACTCCGTTTCGAACCGGTTCCGCGCAGCATCGTGACGGTCGTGCCACATCTCGATCGTGGCGATCGCGACAGCTGGGGAGAACGCGGTCTGGAACATCTCGGCGTTCTGCTGCAGCTCGAGTGCCCGTTGCGCGTGCTCGTACGCCCCAGGTCGTCCCGTCGCCGCGTCCATGTACGCGACGGTCGCCAGCGAGGCAGCAAGGAGCGAGCTGTCGGTGGCGCGCTCCGCGCTCCGGTGGGCGGCGTGAGCGGCCAGCGAGGCCGCGTCGCCATCCCGGTGGAAGAGGATGTCGCTCGCGAGCAGGTGGGCGCGCGCTTCGATGCCGGCGTTTCCGCAGGCGTAGTCGAGCGCGCGACGGGCGTGATCGAGTTGATTGACCTCGTCCGTGATCGCGAGCGTCAGGAACGACTCGGCGCGTTCCACGCCGTCCGGCGACAGCTCGAGTGCTCGGCGAGCGAGGTCGGCCGCGTGGCCGACGTCGCCCCCGTCGCGTGCAAGCTCCGCGGCCGTTCGTAGCCGGCGCGCGACGGCGTCCTCCGCGAGCCCGGTCGAGAGCTCGGCGCTTCGTTCCAGCAGGGCGCTCGCGATCGTCGGCGCCCCGCGCGCTCTCGCTGCCGCAGCTGCCGTATCGAGCGTTCCGATCGCCGCCGTGTCACCGCGTTGCGCTGCCACGAGCAGATGGGACGCTCGCTCCTCGAGCGGGAGGTCGATAGCGGCGAACGCTGTGTGAAGCGCGAACCGCGCGTCGTCCGCCAGTCTGTCCGCGAGGCACGAAGCGATCAGCGGATGGGTGATCGACACGGCGTCCCCGTCGAGGCGGACGAGATCGGGTGCGGACTCCAGCAGCTGTCTCACCTCCGCTGACGTGTGTTCGGTCGCCTCAGCGATGACGCCGACGGTGGGATTGGCCAGGAGGGAAGCGGCGGCGAGCACGTGGATCGTCCCGGCGTCGAGCTCATCGAGGTTCAGCCCGATCGCCTCGTTGATCCGTCGAGGCAGCTCGCTCTGCTCCGTCCTGCTTTTCCGCGTGAGCTCGAGCGCAAAGAGCGGGTTGCCCCCGGCGGTCTCCACCACCTTCACGAGACCGGGCCGCGCGGGGACGGTGCCGTTGCGTGACCGGAGGATCTGCTGGATCGCGCCGAGGCTGAGCGGGCCGAGCGTCACCACCGTCGGTTCCCAGCGCTCCAGCGACTCGGCCAGCGCAGCCGGCGCATGGGCCAGAGCTGCCCGCACGGTGAGCAGCAAGCGGACGTCGGCCTCGCGGAGCCTGCGGATGGCATAGGTCAGCGCCGTCACGGTTGGCGCATCAAGCCACTGGGCGTCGTCGATCGAGACGACCAACGCATCAGCGGTCGACAACGCCAGCAGTGCGCCGTGTGTCGCGAAGGCGACCGCCTCCGGGGTTGTCCGGTGGTTGGCCGAGGCGAGGCCGAGCGCAGCCGAAACCGCCGCGTGCTGTGGCTCCGGCAGCGGGATCTCTCCGAGACGGTCGCCGATCAGGTCGCGCAGCGCTGCGTACGCCAGCGCTTGCTCTGGACGTGAGGGCGCCGCGCGAAGGATCACGGAACCCGAGTCACTCAGCTCCGCCTCGACCGCGTGAAGCAGCGAGGTCTTGCCGATGCCGGCCTCGCCCGCGATCACGGCTGCCTGACCCGGCGCCGAGATCGCACCAAGGACGGCCCGCACCTCTCCGTCTCGCCCGATCACGGAGTCGTGGTGAGACGGCATGGGACGAAGGCTAGATGAGTAGTTCGGGAAGGCTCATCGGCAGACACCTCGAGCCGGATTGCGTCCCAGGCCATGGCGCAGGATCTGTAGATCCCTCGATTGCGCGACAGGAGACGCCGGAGCGTTTCCGAAGTACTCCGGAGACTACGGTCGGGGTGGCAACCCCCGATCTCCGCTTCGAGGGACGGAGGATCCGAACATGCGCGAGCGACGGCAGAGGAGAACCCGCGTTGTGCTCCTGCTCGGACTCGCGACGGCCGTCGTGTCGTCTGCCCTCGCCCTCGGCCTGGAGAGGTCGGAGGCACGGCCGGCACTAGCTCCGCCTGCGATCGATTGCGGAACCTCGCCGGGAGCTGCGTTCAACGTGGGCGGCGCCTCGGGCTCCACCTGGTACGTCCTCGTCAGTGTCGGCACGACGTGCGAAACCGGGCGGCAGTTGGTGGCCGGGCTCACCCGCCGGGTCGTCAGCTCCGGCACGACCGATCAAGTGGCCTTCAGGCTCGGCGACTGGAGCTGTGCGGTCACGCGCTCGGGAGTGCTCGGCGGCTGTAGCGCGCGCATCAAGGGAACGGCTCGCTACGTGGTGGTGCTCGGCGTGTCCACGACCAACGAGATCATCCGCGGTCAGCTTCTCGGCAACACGATCAGGCTGGACACGATCGCGCCGTTCCCAGCGGATCCCGCACCCCCACCGCCCCCCGCTCCAGGAGGGTCCTATCGCGGTGCAACACCGGTCCGCTGCACGTCTGTCCCCGGGAAGCCCTGGCAGACGCCCCTTCCCGATCGTGTCGCCGGCAACCGCTGGGCCGTGTACGCGGTCGGAGGACTCTCATGCCTGGCTGCGCAGGGATGGGTGGCTGATGTCACACCGAGGCTGCCGGGCCGGCGAGAGGGGGCCGGAGGCGACTTTTTCGGGGACTCGGGCTGGCACTGCTGGACGAGCGGAGCTGGGCTGCTCCTGGCGACGTGCGCCAGGGGTACGAATCCGCGCGGACCCCTCGATCCCCGCGGGGTCGTGATCGTCCCCGACGGCTTCCAGCGCGTCCTGCAAGGCAAGAACTTCTCCGGCAGCGTGGAGCTGGCCCTGTCGGTCATCTACGACCGGCGGCGGCCGGACCAGAGCGAACTCGTCGATCCCCGCTCGTGCGGCCCGCAGAACATTCCAGGGGCTCGCTGGACGTTGAGCAAGCAGAGCGGGACACGCTGGCTCGTCGGAGTGCGCGGCGGCTACCCGTGCTCCCTGGTTCAGGCGCCGATGCTCACGCAGCTCGGCGAATGGGCCGTTGCTCCCGCCGGCAGCACGCGGCGGTCCGGCGTTGCTGGTGCCTGGCGCTGCCTGACTTCGAGCCTGGGCTCGGCCAGCGGAGGGACTCGGCTCATCTGCCTGCATGACGGTCTCGGCCCGCAGCATCGCATCGTCCTGATCCCCCAGCCGGCCGGCGTTGACACGCTGATGCGCGCGCTGCGGTAGCCCATCAGCCTCACGGGAGGCCGCGGTGCGACCTACGCGGGACGCTCCGCCAGCTCGCGCAGCTGTCGCCGGACGAACAGCATCCGCTGGCCGACGGTGATCCACGCCATCGCCGCCAGGAGATAGACCGGCCATTGCAGCCAGCCCCACGGGGCGAGCCCGAGGGCGACCGAGAGCAGGATCACCCGCTCGACACGCGAGCCGAACCCGATGTCGCCGCGCAAACCGAGGGCCTCCGCGCGCGCACGGGTGTAGGAGACGAGGAACGAGCCGGCCACGGCGACCACCGACACGACGACTCCGACCTCGTTGCCGTCCCGCATCAGGGCCAGGGCGATCGCTGCGAGCACCGCGGCTTCGCCGACGCGGTCGAAAGTCGAGTCCAGGAAGGCGCCGAACACCGTGCCCTTCGACGCCGCGCGCGCCAGCGCACCGTCGAGGATGTCCGCCACGGACCCGGCGACGAAGAGGATGCCACCCAGCCAGTAGAAGAGGTAGTGGTTGCGATCCTCGAACCCGACGAGCACCGCACCGCCGATGCAGAGCGCAAGCCCCGTGAGCGAGAGCATGTCGGGCGTGAGCTTCGTCCTGGCGACGCCGCGCATGGAGCGTGCGAGGATCTCGCGCGCTGCCTGCGTCACCTCCTGCTTGACGCGATCGAGCTCGCCGACCTTGGCCCCGCCCTCCGGGTCGGTCACGCGCGCACCGGGTCGAAGCCACCCGCGCGCCGACGCTCACGCATCAGGACCGCGTCGCATACCAGCGCGATCGCCACGCCCGCCGCGCAGTCGAGCCAGAAGTGGTTGCCGGTGCCCACCACCGAGAACCAGACCCAGGGTGCCCATGCCAGCCACAGGAACCGGGCGATGCGGTGCCGGACGAGGCCCGACATCACGGCGCTGACGATGAAGGCGTCCATCGAGTGCAGGCTCGGCATCGCCGCAAAGGGGTTGGCGAGGAAGCCGAGGCTCTGGTGGCTGATCGCCGAGAACTGCGCGAGGGTGTCGGAGAATCCCCATTCAGGGAACATGCGCGGCGGGGCAGTAGGCATCACGACGTACCCGATCAGCCCCACGAGGTTGGCGGCGATCAGCCAGTTCCGCAGTCCCGAAAAGTGCTCGTGGTGGCGGAAGTAGACCCACAACAGGGCGATCCCGACCACCGCGAACTGGGACAGCCAGTAGGTGAGCGAGGTCACCTCGATCAGCACGCGCGACGACTCCACGACGCGCTGGAGTGCCGGCTCGAAGAGCAGACCAAGCTGCTTCTGGGCGTCGATGACCAGGCCGCCGTTGGCGAACGCCTCGCCGACGCCGCGATCGGCGAGACCGCGCGCGACCTGATACAGCGCGTAGAAGCCCATCCACAGCGCGAACTGGGCCGCCAGATGCGACCACCCGCGCGGCAACCACCGCGTGCTCTGCCCCGCCTGGCCGGACACGACTGCGGAATTGTAGCCTCGCGGGTGCTGTCGGTCGTCAGCGGCCGGGTTGCTCGAGAAGCGTGCGGACGTACTGCGCCCGCTCGAACGCGTACGGGTCGCCGCAGCCTGCCTGGCTCATGCTTCCCTTGGCCTGCTCGAGGGAGGCGTATTCGTGTTCCTCCAGCCAGCGCGCGAGGCCGTCCCTGAGCTCGGTGATCACGACGGGGCCGCGCCGCAACGCCTCGGAGGCAACCATGACGACGTCCGCGCCCACGAGCACCAGCTTGACGGCGTCGGCCGCCCGCTGGACGCCGGTTGTGGCCGCCAGGCTCAAGGGCAGGCGCCCCGCGAGGATGGCGATCCAGCGGAGGGGCAGCCCGAGCTCCTCGGCGTTCGAAAGGTGCAGCACCGGTTTCACGGACAGCGATTCGAGATCGAGATCCGGCTGCAGAAACCGGTTGAACAGCACGAGGCCGTCGACACCCATCTCTCCGAGGCGGGAGGCAACGTTCGCGAGCGCCGTGTAGTGCGGGCTGATCTTCACCGCGAGCGGCAGGGTGGTGGTCGTCCGCATGTGGGTCACGAGCCGCAGCAGGCGCTCCTCGACCGCCGCCGCGAAGGTGTACGGGTCGGTCTCGACGGCGTAGACGTTGAGCTCGATCGCGTCGGCCCCGGCCGACTGCAGGAGGTCCGCGTAGCGCAGCCACCCGGCGTCGGTCACTCCGTTGAGGCTGGCGATCACGGGAATCGCGAGCGCCTCCTTGGCCGCGCGCACGAGCTCGAGGTAGCGGTCGGGGACGGAGTCGTGCTCTTCCGGCTCGGGCAGGTACGAGACCGCCTCCCCGTGGCTGTTGGCCCCGAGCTCGAGCGCCTGGTGCAACTCCAGCTCGTCCCGTTCGATTTGCTCTTCGAAGAGCGACGGCAGCACGACCGCGGCCGCTCCCGCCTCCTCGAGCCGTTTCAGGGAGTCGAGGTCGCCGGTGAGAGGTGACGACGACGCGACGATGGGGTGGGCGAGATCGAGACCCAGGTAGCGGGAGCGCAGATCGAAGGTCATGGGGCGGCCTCACTTTCTTGTTCACCGGCGGGCTCGTGTTCCACCTCTGCGAGCTGTTCGTACACGTGCGCCCGCTCGTCGATGTCCCGCTGGGCCTGTGCAGCGAGGCTGCGGGCGTCCGCGGGTCGCGTGCGGGCGAGGATGGAGAAGCGCGCCTCACGGCTCGTGAAGTCCGTCAAGGGGATCTTGGGCGGCCTGGAGTCGAGATGCAACGGATGCTGATGCGAACCGGTATGGCGAGGGTCGTAGCGCCACAGCGGCCAGTAGCCGGAATCGACCGCGCGCTTCTGCTGGCGCATGCCTTCCTTCATCTCGATGCCGTGCGCGATGCAGTGGCTGTACGCGATCACCAGCGACGGCCCAGGCCACGCGTCGGCCTCGGCCAGCGCCTTCACGGTGTGCGGGTTGTCGGCACCGAGCGCGACCTGGGCCACGTAGACGTCTCCGTACGCAGAGGCGATCTGGCCGAGATCCTTCTTCCGTGTCCGCTTACCGGCCGAAGCGAACTTCGCGACCGCTCCGAGCGGAGTCGCCTTCGACGCTTGCCCCCCGGTGTTCGAATAGACCTCGGTGTCGAGCACGAGCACGTTGACGTCGGCCCCCGAGGCGAGCACGTGGTCGAGACCGCCGAAGCCGATGTCGTACGCCCAGCCGTCGCCGCCCACGATCCACACCGATGTTCGCTCGAGTGCGCCGGCGACCGTCAACAGACGCGAGGCGCGCGGATCGGCAGAGCCCGCGAGCCGCCGGCGGAGCGCCGCCACCCGCTCTCGCTGAGCGACGACGCCCACCTCGGTCGAGAGGTCGGCGTCGAGCAGAGCGCGGGACAGGTCGGGCGCGAGATCCTCGACGAGGGTACAAGCGAGCTGCGCCTGCTGGTCGAGCGCGAGGCGCATCCCCAATCCGAACTCGGCGTTGTCCTCGAACAGCGAGCTACTCCACGCCGGCCCGCGCCCCGCGCTGTTCGTCGCCCAGGGCGTGGTCGGGAGGTTGCCGCCGAACACGGAGGAGCAGCCGGAGGCGTTGGCGACGAGCAGGCGGTCGCCGAAGAGCTGCGTGAGGAGCTTGAGGTACGGCGTCTCCCCGCAGCCCTCGCAGGCGCCCGAGTACTCGAAGAGGGGCTGCGCTGCCTGTGACCCCTTGACGGTGGCGAGCTCGAGCTGTGTCCGGTCGGCCTCCGGAAGGGAGAGGAAGAACGCGAAGTGCTCACGGGCCGTGTCGAGCACGGGATCTTTCGGGGTCATCTCGAGCGAGCGGTGCCCGACCTGCTCCTTGGCGAAGGCCGGGCACGTGTCCACGCAGATGCCGCACCCGGTGCAGTCGTCCGGCGCCACCTGGATCGTCATCAACTGTCCGGGGCGGTGGCGGTCCTTCCACTCCTTCGAGAGGAAGCCGGCGGGTGCACCCTCGAGCGCGACAGGCTGGACGACCTTCATGCGGATCGCTGCATGCGGGCACACCAGGGCGCATTTCGCGCAGTCGATGCAGATCGCCGGATCCCACACCGGGATCTCGGCCGCGATCGAGCGACGCTCGAAGCGAGAGGTCCCCGTGGAGAAGGAGCCGTCGACCGGGAGCGCGCTCACGGGGAGGTCGCCGCCGCGCCCCGCGAGCAACTCGGCCGTCACCGAGCGGATGAACTCGGGTGCGTCGTCGGGCACGAGCGCCGGCGCAGCGGGTGCCAGCGCGGGCACCTCAGGTATCACGAGCTCGGCCAGACCGTCGAGCGCCCGGTCGACGGCGGTGAGGTTCCGGTCGACCACCACCGGCCCGCGCCGGCCGTAGGTGGCGCGAATCGTGTCCTTGATCGCGGAGATCGCCGGCTCGGTTTCCATCACGTCGGTGAGCGCGAAGAAGCAGGTTTGGAGGACGGTGTTGACTCGCCGCCCCAGGCCCGCTTCGGCGGCGACGCGCGATGCGTCCACCACGAACACCCTGAGGCCGCGCTCGAGGATGCGTTCCTGGGCGCTGCGTGGCAGATGTCTCCACGTGTCGTCCGGGCCGTGCGGGCTGTTGAGCAGCACGGTTGCTCCCTCCTCCGCCGCGTCGAGTACGTCATATCGCTCGAGCAGGCCGAACTGATGACAGGCCACGAAGCCCGCCCGGCGGATGAGGTAGCTGGAGCGAATCGGGTCGGGCCCGAAGCGCAGATGCGAGATCGTGGAGGAGCCGGACTTCTTCGAGTCCAGGACGAAGTACGCCTGGGCGTTGAGACCGGCTCGGTCACCGATGATCTTGATCGAGTTGCGGTTTGCGCCGACCGTGCCGTCTGCGCCGAGCCCGTAGAACACCGCGCGGGCGACCGAGGCCTGCTCGGTCGACCAGCTCTCGTCCACGGTCAGGGAGAGGTGCGTCACGTCGTCGGTGATGCCCACCGTGAAGCGACGTCGCGGCTCGTCCCGTGCCAGCTCGTCGAGGACCGCCCGCGCCATGGCAGGGGTGAACTCCTTGGAGGCCAGGCCGTAGCGACCGCCGATCACCAGCGGCCGCGGCTCGCCTGCCTCGGCGAGGGCGGCCGTGACGTCGAGGAACAGCGGCTCACCCAACGCTCCCGGCTCCTTGGTGCGGTCGAGCACGGCGACGCGCTCCACGGTCGCGGGCAGCGCTGCGAGCAGCGCCGACGCCGCGAACGGCCTGAACAACCGCACCTTCACGAGCCCGACCTTCTCGCCCTCGGCGACGAGGCGGTCGACTGCCTCCTCGGCTGCGCCGCAGCCCGAGCCCATCAGCACCAGCACCCGCTCCGCGTCCGGGGCTCCGCTGTAGTCGAAGAGCCGATAGCGGCGGCCGGTCTCCGAGGCAAGACGCTCGAAGGCCGAGGCCACGGCCGAAGGAACCGCATCGTGGTACGGGTTCGCCGCCTCGCGCGCCTGGAAGAACACGTCCGGGTTCTGCGCGGACCCCCGAAGCACCGGGTGCTCCGGTGTCAGAGCGCGGGCGCGGTGGGCGGCAACGAGCCGCTCGTCCAGGAGCGCGGCCACAGTCGCGTCATCGAGCCGCTCGATCGTGGCGAGCTCGTGCGAGGTGCGGAATCCGTCGAAGAAGTGGAGGAACGGCACCCGGCTCTCGAGCGAGACGGCATGCGCGACCAGCGCGAAGTCCTGTGCCTCCTGGACCGAAGAGGAGCCGAGCATTGCCCAGCCGGTGGTGCGCGCCGCCATCACGTCGGAGTGATCCGTGAAGATCGAGAGAGCGTGGGTGGCGACCGTGCGGGCCGCGACGTGGATGACGGCAGGCGTGAGCTCGCCGGCGATCTTGAACATGTTGGGGAGCATCAGCAGCAGGCCCTGCGACGACGTGAACGTCGTACCCAGCGCGCCGGTCTGCACCGCCCCGTGCAGCGCCCCCGCCACGCCGCCTTCGCTCTGCATCTCGATCACGCGGGGCACGCTCCCCCAGATGTTCTCGACGCCCTCGGCAGCCCAGGTGTCGGACAGCTCGCCCATCGCCGTGGCCGGGGTGATCGGGTAGATGGCGATCACCTCGGAAGCGCGGTAGGCCACCCAGGCGGCCGCCTCGTTGCCGTCGACCGTCACCTTCATCCTTCCAGCTTTCACGCCGGCGGAGCCGAAGCCATCGGTACCTGGCCCGCTCGCGCTGCGGCGTTTCCGGTACGTGGCCTGCCCGTACGATTCGGGCCGTGAGGGCTTTCGTGGCGTCTCTGACCGCGGTCGTTGCCCTCTGCGTGGCGACGGGGTGCGGGCCCCTCGGCACAGACGGTGCCGGCGGTCGCGGCTTCGACGACGACGAGCGCGCCTGGGTCGCGGACACGCTGAACTGGTGGCGGCAGCTCGGCGGCGATCTCGTCTTCCTTCAGCGTATCGATGCCTTCGACGAGCGGCAGCGAGCGAGACTCGCGCGCATCCGTGCACGGCTCTCCAGCTGCGACGAGCAGGTTCCGAGCGCACCGACTCCCAAGCTCGTGCCCGCGGAGCGGGACCGCCGGGCGCTGTGCGGGCGCCTGCGCGGCATCGCGGCGACGCTGGGCGAGATCGTGAGAGAAGGGCCCTCGTCGACGGGGATCGCGGATCTCGGAGTCTCGACGTCTGCGACCTTCGCTGCATTCAGCCGGTCGCGCGCGGCCCTCGACGCGCTCTCGCTCAGCCGCCGAGCGCTCGACGTCAGGCATGGCGGGTCAGGTGAAAGTCACGTCGATCCCGTGCTGTCCGCGGTGGCCGAGCGTGTGGCCGACGGGCGGAGCGCGGAGGTTCGCTGCTGGAGCAGGGGTGACTGGCCCGCCGTGATCGAGGACGAAGGAGTCCTCACGGACGGGTACATCAGCATCGACAGCACCGGTGCGTTCGCGACGATCGAGACAGCGACACTCCATCTCCAGGACGCCGACTGCGCGAAGCTTGTCGCCCTCAAGGCCGGTGACGGCGACGATGACCGCAAGGCGCTGGCCTGGGCGAACGGCGTGCTCTCCCACGAGATCCAGCACCTCGTGGCCCCCGGCGGCAGCGAGGCCGAGACGGAGTGCGCCGCGCTGCAGCACGCGGCGGCGGTGGCCATCGAGCTTGGCGCCGACCCCGACCTTGCCGCGGAGCTTGCCCGTATCCAGTGGCAGGACCACTACCCTGACCTGACCGACACGTACCGGTCGGTCGAGTGCAGGCCGGGCGGTGCGCTCGATCTGCACCCCGAGACCGACGCGTGGCCGACCGGGTGAAGCAGGCCCTCAGTGCGCTGTCGCGCGCCCTTCAGGCAACCCACATCCCCACTAACCGCCGATGTAGGACATCTCGATTCGCGGCAGCTCGACAGTCTGCCCCGAGCGGATTTCCGAGTAACGGTCGGTGCGCGCCGCCCACACGCCCGTGACTGCGGCGCGTAGCTCGTCGTCGCTTGCACCTTCACGCAGCACCGCCCTCAGATCGGTGCCGCGCACCGCGAACAGACAGGTGTAGAGCTTCCCCTCGGCCGAGATGCGCGCGCGTGTGCAATCGCCGCAGAACGGCTGTGTGACCGAGGAGATGACCCCGATCTCACCGGATCCGTCGGCATAGCGCCAGCGTCGAGCGACCTCTCCGCGGTAGGAGGGCTCGGCGGGCTCGAGCGGCCCGAGCTCGCTCGCCAGCCGCACGATCTCGGTCGCCGGCAGGACGTCGTCGAGCCGCCACCCGTTCGTGGCGCCGACGTCCATGTACTCGATGAACCGCACGATCACGCCGGTGCCACGGAAGTGAGCGGCGAGGTCTCTCACGGCGCTCTCGTTGACACCCTTCTTGACCACCGCGTTGACCTTGACCGGCAGACCGGCGGCGCGTGCCGCCTCGATGCCGTCGAGCACGCGAGTCACGGGGAAGTCGACGTCGTTCATCGCTCGGAAGACGTCGTCATCGAGCGCGTCCAGACTGACCGTGATCCGGGTGAGCCCCGCGTCGGCCAGGGCCTGCGCTTTCGCCGCGAGCAGCGCGCCGTTCGTGGTCAGCGTCAGGTCGAGCCCATCGATCGTGGCCAGCCGTGCGATCAGCCCTTCGACGTCCTTGCGCAGGAGCGGCTCACCTCCCGTGAGCCGGATCTTCTCGACACCGAGCCCGCGGAAGACGCGTGCAACCCGCTCCAGCTCTTCGAACGACAGGAGCTCGTCGCGGTCCATGAAGCGGTACCCGCGCCCAAAGACCTCTTTGGGCATGCAGTAGACGCAGCGGAAGTTGCACCTGTCGGTGACCGAGATGCGAAGATCGCGAAGCGGCCGCTTGAGCGTGTCGGTTGCCACGTACCAAGGGTACGGCAAGCGCCGCGCCGCGCGGACGACCGCACGTAGCGTACGCCCATGACCCGCGGGCTCGACGAGGCTCTGCGCGAGTGGGATTGGCACGAGGTCCACACGCGGGTCGTCGCTGGGTCACCCGAAGACGCCCTGGCGGCGCTCGCCGGAGCACCCGTCGCGACGGGCCTCGCCGCCTGGCTCCTCCGCGTCCGAGGGCTGCGGCCAGCGGGCTCGGTCCTGGAAGCGCTTGGCGGGATCGGTTTGACGGAGCTGTCGCGGTCGCCGGCGGAGATCGTGCTGGGAGCATGTGGTGCGCCGTGGCGAGTGCGCGACCGGCTGGGCGAGTTCGCGTCCCCGAGGCCCAACTCCGTCCTGATCGCGTGCGACCTCCGAGCAGAGCCACTCGCGGGCGGCCGCGCGCTGCTCTCCACCGAGACCAGGGTCAAGGCGGTCGACGCCCGTGCGCGCAGGGCGTTCGGGCGCTACTGGCGAATCGTCGGGCCCTGGTCGGGAGTGATCCGCCGTTCGTGGCTGCGGAGCGCCGACGGCATGCTCGGGGAGCCGTGACTCGATAGGTGGTGCCCGCGGTCGCGGCGGGCCGCTTCGTCGGCTCGCCAGGGGGTTTCTGCCCTCACGCCGCTGGTGAGCCCCTGAAGCGCCCCACAGGCTCACCGGCCCACTCGGCCGGCCCGTCGACCGGCACGACCTCCATCAGCCCGCGGAGGCCAGTAGCCTGCGCCGGTGCGCAGCCGCACGCTGGCTCCCCTCATCCTGCTTGTCGCCGTCACCGCGATCTGGGGGTACACGTTCGTCCCCGTCCAGGAGGCCGTCGGTGCCTACCCGCTGTTCGCCTTCCTCGCCGTGCGGTTCGCAATCTCGACCGCGGTGCTCGCACCGTTTGCCGGCCGGCCGCTCAGGACGCTACCCCGCTCGGGCTACCTCGCCGGCCTCGGGGCCGGAGTGTTGCTCGCGGCGGCCTACGGCTTGCAGACCGCAGGGCTCGAGCTGACCACCGTCGCCAGCACGGGGTTCATCACGGGCCTCTACGTCGTGCTGACTCCGGTGATCGCGTTCGCCCTCTTCCGCACGAGCGTCCCGGCGATGCTGTGGGTCGGAGTTGCAATGGCGCTCGGAGGCCTCTACCTGCTGAACGGCGCGCCCGGAGGCTCAGCGACCGGGAATGCGCTGGTGCTGGCAAACGCCGTCGCGCAGTCGTTCCAGATCGCGGTGATGGAGAAGTTCGCACCCCGGTATGACGCCCGAGCCCTCACCTTCCTCCAGATGCTCGTCTCCTGCGCAGGGTTTCTCGTGATCGCCGCCGCGCTCGGCGACCTCGGCGTGCCGCGCGGCGCGCACGTGTGGTGGGCGCTCGTCTCGACCGGCGTCTTCGCCGGCGCCTTCGGATACCTCGTGGCGACCTGGGTTCAGTCGAAGGTCACGGCGGCACGTGCCGCGCTCGTCTTCACGCTCGAGGCGCCGTTTGCCGCGCTCTTCGGGCTGGCGCTGCTCGGTGAGCGGCTCGGCGTGGTCGGGTGGCTCGGCTGCGCGGTCATGCTCACGGGAATCGTGATCGCCGAGCCGGCGGCTGCGGGCGTCCTGCGTCGCCTGGCGCCCAGCGGGCGCCGGTGACCGTTGTCGGGCTCTCGCTCGCCTCGGCGGTGCTCTTCGGGGCGATGGCCGTGGCGCTTCGCGTCGCCATCACCCGTGGACGCCCCACGGAGGCCGGCGCGCTGTTCACCCTGCTGCCTGCGCTGGTCGTCGCGCTCGTGGCGACCGCCCTCACCAGCGACTGGGATCTCGGATCAGCATGGCCTTACCTCATCGCGGGTCTGCTTGCGCCCGGCATCTCGCAGATCACCTTCACCCACGCCGTCCGGCTGGCGGGCTCGTCCCGCGCGTCCGTCACGGTGGGCACCGCACCGCTCTTCGGCGGTGGGATGGCGATCGCGCTGCTCGGGGAGCCCGTGGTCGCCGGCCTCGTAGTCGGCGCGATCCTGATCGTCAGTGGGGGCTCCCTGCTCGTGACGGAGCAAGGTCGGCCCGGTCACGTCCGAACGCTCGGCATCGCTCTCGCCCTCCTCACCTCGGCCGTCTTCTCCGGCCGGGACGTCTTCGTACGCTGGCTCGGCACCGAGGTCTCGGACACCGACCCGGCACTCGCGCTCACTGCCACCCTCGTCACCGGCATCGGCGTGTCGCTGGTCTACCTCAGGGCCAGGCGAGCCACCGTCTCGCTGACCACGCTACCTCCGTTCCTGCTCCCCGGCGTGCTGATGGGGCTCTCCTACGTGTGCCTGTTCGAGGCCTTCTTCCGTGGGCGCATCACCGTGATCTCGCCGATCGTGGCCACGGAGGCACTGTTCGGCGTCGTGTTCTCCGCGCTCCTGCTGCGTCACACCGAACGGGTCGGCCGCAAGCTGGTGCTCGGCGCGCTGCTCGTGGTGCTCGGCGGGGTGCTGATCGGCCTCTCCCGCTGATCGGCGCGAGGCTTGGCGGAATACCCGGCCGGTCCACACGTTGATTGATATGATCCCACTTAGATTTTCCTGAGTCGTTCCGACTAAGGATGTACGGCAACAACCCGGAAGGAGCTTCCACACCATCATGGCCAAGACGATCGGCATCGACCTCGGCACCACCAACTCCTGCATGGCCGTCCTCGAGGGCGGCGAGCCCACGGTCATCTCGAACAGCGAGGGCGGTCGCACGACGCCGTCCGTGGTCGCGTTCGCGAAAGACGGGCAGCGGCTCGTCGGCGCGCCGGCCCGCCGTCAACAGGTCACGAACCCCGTCAACACCATCTCCTCGATCAAGCGCTTCATGGGTCGCAAGTGGGACGAGGTCTCCGACGAGATGACCATCGTCCCCTACGAGGTCGAGAAGGGGGACAACGGCGACGCCCGCGTCAGTGCCGAGGGCAAGCAGTTCGCCCCACCGGAGATCAGCGCCATGATCCTGCAGAAGCTGAAGGCGGATGCGGAGTCGTTCCTCGGCGAGACGGTGACCGACGCCGTCATCACCGTGCCGGCCTACTTCAACAACGCCCAGCGCGAGGCCACCAAGGACGCGGGCCGTATCGCGGGCCTCAACGTGCTGCGCATCATCAACGAGCCCACCGCCGCCGCGCTCGCGTACGGCCTCGACAAGGAAGGCGCGGAGCAGACGATCCTCGTCTTCGACCTCGGCGGCGGCACCTTCGACGTGTCGGTGCTCGAGCTCGGTGACGGCGTCTTCGAGGTGAAGGCGACGAACGGCGACAACCACCTGGGAGGCGACAACTTCGACAAGGCGGTCGTCGACTGGATGGCCGCCGAGTTCAAGCGCGAGCAGGGCATCGACCTCTCGCAGGACAAGATGGCGCTGCAACGGCTGTACGAGGCGGCCGAGAAGGCCAAGATCGAGCTGTCCTCGACGATGTCGACGCAGATCAACCTGCCCTTCATCACCGCCACCCCCGAGGGGCCGAAGCACCTCGACCTCAGTCTCTCGCGCGCGAAGCTGACCGAGCTCACGAACGATCTCGTCGAGCGCACGGTCGGTCCCACGAAGAAGGCGCTGGCCGACGCCGGCCTCTCCCCATCCGACATCGAGCACGTCGTGCTCGTGGGCGGCATGACGCGCATGCCGGCGGTGCAGGACAAGGTCAAGGAGTTGATCGGCAAGGATCCGCACAAGGGAGTGAACCCCGACGAGGTCGTCGCCATCGGCGCCGCGATCCAGGGTGGGGTGCTCAAGGGCGAGGTCAAGGACGTGCTCCTGCTCGACGTGACCCCGCTCTCGCTCGGCATCGAGACCAAGGGCGGCGTCTTCACCAAGCTCATCGAGCGCAACACCACGATCCCCAAGAAGGCATCGGAGACGTTCTCCACGGCTGAGGACAACCAGCCCTCCGTCGAGATCCACGTGCTGCAGGGCGAGTCCGAGATGGCGACCTACAACAAGACGCTCGGCAAGTTCCAGCTCGTCGGCATCCCGCCCGCGCCGCGGGGCATGCCGCAGATCCAGGTCACCTTCGACATCGACGCGAACGGGATCATCCACGTGTCCGCCAAGGACATGGGCACCGGCAACGAGCAGCAGATCCGCATCGAGGGCGGCTCCGGTCTCTCCGAGGAAGAGGTGCAGCGGATGGTCTCCGAGGCCGAGTCGCACGCCGAGGAGGCGCACAAGTTGCGCGAGCTCGCGGATTCCCGGAATGGCGCCGAGACGCTCGTCTATTCCACCGAGAAGGCGCTCGGCGAGCATCGCGACAAGCTCGAGTCGGAGCAGGCGGCCGCGCTCGACACCGCGATCGCCGAGTTGAAGGCGGCTGCCGAAGGCTCGGATGTGGCGGAGATCAACGCCAAGACCGAGGCGCTGTCGAAGGTCGCCGAGCCCCTTGCCCAAGCGATTTACGCCGACGCGCAAGCACAGGCGCAAGCGGCATCCTCGGCCGGCCCGGCCGGTGACGGCTCCGCCTCCGCGCACGAAGACGAGGTCGTCGAGGACGCCGACTTCGAGGTGATCGACGAGGACGAGACGGCTCGGACATGAGTGCGCAGGATGAGACGCGCCTGAGGGGCGACGGCTCTCAGGACGATGGGGGACAGTCCCCGGCTTCGGATTCGGGTCTTGCTTCCGACGACGCCGCGGTTGGGGGACAGTCCCCCGGCGTGGTCGGCGAGGGCTCTCAGGGCGATGGGGGACAGTCCCCGGCTTCGGACCGGGTTCTTGCGTCCGCCGGCGGCGCTGGTGGGGGACAGTCCCCGGGTGATCTCCGTCAGCGGCTCGCTGACGCGGAGGCTTCTCGGGACGAGTACCTCGGCGACCTCCAACGAGTTGCTGCCGACTTCGACAACTACCGCAAGCGCGTGCTGCGTGACTCCGAGACGCTCGCTCGCCGTGCAACGGCCGGACTCGTGGAGCGGCTGCTGCCCGTGCTCGACGATCTCGAGCGCGCGCTCGACGCCGCGGAGCACCACGACGAGGCAAAGGTCGTGGAGGGAGTGCGCCTCACGCGTGCCACGCTCTGGAACCTCCTGGCGCAGGAGGGAGTGTCCGAGATCGAGGCGGACGGGGCGCCGTTCGACCCGCACGTCCACGAGGCGCTCTTGACTCAGCCGGCCGAAGATGTGGAACCGGGCGCGATCGTGCAAGTTCTGCAGAAGGGCTACCGGCACGGCGATGCCGTCGTCAGGCCGGTCAGGGTGATCGTCGCCGAATGACCGCGAAGAACCCGTACGAGATCCTTGGTGTGGCCAAGAACGCCGACGCGGACGCGATCAAGAAGGCGTACCGCGCGCTCGCGCGCAAGCACCATCCCGACGCCAATCCCGACGACGCCTCCGCCGAGGATCGCTTCAAGGACGTGCAGGACGCCTACGACCTGCTGTCCGATCCCGAGAAGCGCCGCCAGTACGACGAGTTCGGCGCATTCGGCGGCCAGGGAGGGCCGGGTGGATTTGGGAACATGCGCTTCGAGAACGTCGATCTCGGTGATCTCTCCGACCTCTTCGGTCGCTTCGGCGGCTTCTTCGGGGGCGGGGGCGCGGCCCAACGTGGCGGCGGCCGCCCACGGCCGCAGAAGGGCGTCGATCTCGAGTCGCGCGTGCGTATCTCGTTCGACGACGCGTTGGAGGGCATCCAGGTGCGCGTGCCCGTCGAGCTCGACACGGCGTGCCACGTGTGTGCGGGGACGGGCTCCGAGCCCGGCACCGCGCCGAGGACCTGTCCGGACTGCAACGGCACGGGTATCACCGCCGACAGCCACGGGCTCTTCTCGCTCTCCCAGCCGTGCCGCCGCTGCCGCGGCAACGGGGTGATCGTGGAGAAACCCTGCAAGACCTGCCGTGGCTCCGGTCGCGAGCGCGTGACCAAGCGCTACCTGGTGAAGATCCCGGCCGGCGCGAAGGACGGTACGCGCATCCGGGTCAAGGGCAAGGGCGAGCTCGGCGCGAACGGCGGCCCACCGGGCGATCTCTGGGTGCGGGTCGAGGTCGAGCAGTCGAAGCTCTACGAGCGTCGCGGCGCCGACCTCGTGCTCGACCTTCCGCTCACCTACCCGGAGGCTGCACTCGGCGCCGAGATCGAGATCCCAACCCCCGACGGCAACGTCAAGCTCCGAGTGCCCGCGGGCACCGATCACGGCAAGCTGCTCCGCGTGCGTGGCCGAGGCGCGCCGAAGCTCTCCGGCGGCGGTCGCGGCGACCTGCTCGCGCGCGTCAAGGTCACGATCCCCTCCAAGCTGACGAAGGCCGAGAAGGACGCGCTCGAGGACTACCAGAAGGCGTCGCGCGAACGACCTCGCGAAGGGGTGTTCGGCGCATGAGAGGCCCTGTGTCAACCGAGAAATCCGTGCGCCGGGCAGGAGCCGTCGCCGGCGAGGAGCGCGCATGAGCCCGACCCGTCCGCGCTACATGATCTCCGTCGCCGCCGAGCTTGCGGGCCTGCACCCGCAGACACTCCGCATGTACGAGAACAAAGGGCTCGTTCGGCCGTCGCGCACGCCGGGCGGCACGAGGCTCTACTCGGACCAGGACATCGAACGGTTGCGCCTGATCCAGCGGCTCGTCTCCGAGGTCGGTCTCAACCACGCCGGGATCGAGCACGTGATGAGGCTCGAGGACGAGCTGCGCCGGCTGCGCGCGCGCATGGACGCGCTCGAGCGCCAGCTGCGCGCGGAGATTCGCGACACCCACCGGCAGTACCGCCGTGAGGTCGTCGTGTACCGGCCACCCCAGCCTCCAGCGATCCGCAACACCTGAACAAGGAAAGGCCCGAACCATGGACTTCTCGAAGCTGACCATCAAGAGCGGCGAAGCCGTCGGCGCGGCACAGGAGCTGGCACGCCGCGTCGGAAACCCCGAGCTCACGCCTGAGCACCTCACGATCGCGCTGCTCGACCAGGAGCTGCCGCGCACTCTCGTGGAACGGGCGGGAACACCCCCCGACACCTTGCGCCAGCGCGCCGAGGAACGCCTCCGCGCGTTGCCGTCGGTCTCCGGCGGCACCCAGCAGCCGCAGGCGAACGCGGCGCTCCGGCGGGTGCTCGACAAGTCGTTGGAGGAGATGCGCGCGCTGCACGACGAGTTCGTGTCGGTCGAGCACCTCCTGCTTGCCCTCGAGCTCGTGCCCCGCGAGGATCTGCTTCGTGCGCTCGAGGACGTGCGGGGCGGCCAGCGCGTCACCTCACAGGACCCGGAGGGCTCCTACCAGGCGCTCGAGAAGTTCGGCCGCGATCTCACGGCCCTTGCCGAGAGCGGCAAGCTCGACCCGGTGATCGGACGCGATGAGGAGATCCGCCGCGTGATCCAGGTGCTCTCCCGCCGCACCAAGAACAACCCGGTGCTGATCGGCGAGCCCGGCGTCGGCAAGACGGCGATCGCCGAAGGCCTTGCCCAGCGCATCGTCGCCCGCGACGTGCCGTCCGGCCTCGAAGGCAAGCGGGTGTGGGCACTCGATGTCGGCGCCTTGATCGCCGGTGCGAAGTACCGCGGCGAGTTCGAGGAGCGGTTGAAGGCGGTGCTCGCCGAGATCACGGCGAGCGAGGGCGAGATCGTGCTGTTCATCGACGAGCTGCACACCCTCGTCGGAGCGGGCGCCGCCGAAGGCGCCGTCTCCCCGGGGAACATCCTCAAGCCGATGCTCGCACGCGGCGAGCTGCGCGCGGTGGGTGCGACGACGCTGGACGAGTACCGCAAGCACATCGAGAAGGACCCTGCTCTCGAGCGCCGCTTCCAGCCGGTGCTGGTCGGCGAGCCCTCGGTGGCCGACACGATCGCCATCCTGCGCGGTCTCAAGGAGCGCTACGAGGCGCACCACGGCGTCCGCATCCGCGACGCCGCGCTGACCGCCGCTGCGGTGCTCTCGGAGCGCTACATCACCGACCGCTTCCTGCCCGACAAGGCGATCGACCTCGTGGACGAGTCGGCCTCCCGGCTGCGGATGGAGATCGACTCGTCGCCGGTGGAGCTGGACGAAGCCGAGCGCCGCGTGATCCAACTCGAGATCGAACTGGCCGCGATGGCCAAGGAGTCGGACGAGGTGCGCGAGCCCGTGGAGCGGGAGCTGGCGGAAGCCAAGGCTCGCCGGGACGAGCTCGCTGCACGCTGGGCGGAGGAGAAGGACTCGCTCGACCGTGTGAAGGAGATCACGCGCCGCATCGACGAGCTGCGCATGGAGGCCGAGCGCGCCGAGCGCGAGAGCAACCTGCAGCGCGTTGCGGAGATCCGCTACGGCCTGCTGCCCGAGCTGGAGCGCGAGCTCGAGACGCGCGCGACCGAGCCGGCTGCGGCGCCGATGGTCAAGGAGGAGGTCGACGAGGACGACATCGCCGCCGTCGTCGCCGCCTGGACGCGCATCCCCGTGGACAAGCTGCTCGAGGGCGAGGTGCAGAAGCTCGTGCAGATGGAGGAGCGCCTGCACCAGCGCGTGGTCGGGCAGGACGCGGCAATCGACGCCGTCTCCAACGCGCTCCGGCGTGCACGCTCGGGGCTGCAGGACCCCAACCGCCCGATCGGCTCCTTCGTCTTTCTCGGCCCGACGGGCGTGGGCAAGACCGAGCTGGCGAAGGCGCTCGCCGAGTTCATGTTCGACGACGACCGCGCGATCGTGCGGCTCGACATGTCGGAGTACATGGAGAAGCACACGGTGTCGCGGCTGCTGGGCGCGCCCCCCGGCTACGTCGGTTACGAGGAGGGCGGCCAGCTGACCGAGGCGGTTCGCCGCCGGCCGTACACGGTGATCCTGCTCGACGAGGTCGAGAAAGCGCACGCCGACGTCTTCAACGTGCTGCTGCAGCTGCTCGACGACGGTCGGTTGACGGACGGCCAGGGCCGCACGGTCGATTTTCGCAACACGGTCGTGATCATGACCTCGAACATCCGCTCCTCCGACCAGGTGCTCGAGCACTTCCGACCTGAATTCGTGAACCGCATCGACGAGATCGTCGTCTTCGACGCGCTCACGCGCGAGCAGCTGGGGGAGATCGTCGAGCTCCAGCTGACGCGACTGCGGGCGCGGCTCGCGGAGCGCAAGCTCGACCTGGAGCTCACCGACGGTGCGAAGGAGCTGGTCGCCGAGGCCGGCTGGGATCCCGCCTTCGGTGCCCGTCCGCTGAAGCGGGCGTTGCAGCGGCTCGTCGAGAACCCGCTCGCGCTCGAGCTGCTCGAGGGCCGCTACGAGGAGGGCGACACGATCCGCGCGTATGCGGAGCTCGGCGAGATCCGGTTCACGGCTGAGGAGGCGGCCCCCGCTCCCGTCTGAGGAGCCTCAACCGATCTCTGACCGTCAGGAACCGCGGCGCAGATTCTTGCAGGCCCGCGAAGAATCCGGGTCGCAGGCGGGGCTCCAGTTGACGAGCGCCCCGGACCCGGGCTTGGTGCACTGGCCGGCGATGATCTTGCCCAGCGTTGGGGGCGCCCAGGAGACGCACTGCCACCCGCCCGTGAGCGTGAACGGTCTGAACGGGCCTGGGTT
Source organism: Gaiella sp. (assembly GCA_046160185.1). Taxonomy (GTDB): domain Bacteria; phylum Actinomycetota; class Thermoleophilia; order Gaiellales; family Gaiellaceae; genus Gaiella. The sequence goes on from JBJXGY010000212.1 coordinate 27,848, forward strand.
AGGGCTGCGAGTGCCGCGGAGCGCAACCGAACGCGCCTCGTCACACGTGAGCCTCCGCCGGATGAACACGACGTATCTCGATCCCGGCCGCGAGGTGGGACTGAGTGCCGGATAGCGAGGCCCGCTGAAGAAACAATCGAGCGCCGTTGCCGCAGGGCCTGCCGTGGCGGGCGGCGCGGACGCGAGCACGCCGAGGGTGAATCCCGTCGTGACCGTCAACGCCAGAACGGACAGCGCATGCATCGACCAAGAGTATCGGTGCACCCGGAGGTTGCTTGAAGCGGGGAGATCTGACGGTCGGTGCGGGCCGCCCCCCTCCCGCATGACGGGGGAGGAGGGCGGTGGCCGCGAGGAACCGTCAGCCGATGAGACCGGCCTTCGTCAGCGCCTTGGCGATGCTCTTGGGCACCATCACCTTGTCGATGATGTGCACGACGCCGTTGTCGGCGGCGATGTCGACGCGGGTCACGGTTGCCGTGTTGAAACCGGCGGAGTCGCTCAGGCGGAGCTTGGAGCCCGACAGCGAGAGGCCGATCTGCCCGTTCGCGTTCTTGCCGAGCAGCGTCGGCACCTTGGCCTTGTCCTGGGCCGCCGCGACCGCGTCGGCCGAGCCGACCTTCGTGCCGAGCACGTGGTACTTCAGCACGGCGACGAGCAGTTTCTTGTTCCTGGGGTCGGTGAGCGCCTTCGTCACGCCGGGCACGGCCTTCTCCAGCGCTGCGAACGCGTGATTGCGAGGTGCGAACACGGTCAGCTGCGCATTCGGGTCGGAGAGCGCACCGACGAGACCGGCGGCCTTGACGAGGGTCACGAGCGTCGAGAGGTTCTTGTTGCCGGCGGCAACGTCGACGATCGTCTTGCTCTTGATCAGCCCTGCAGTCTTGAGGGCGGTTGCGACGCTCTTCGGCACGAGTACGGTGTCGATCACGTGGACGACGCCGTTGGAGGCCACGATGTCGGCGGCGGTCACGGTCGCCTTCGAGAAACCGGCCGAGTCCGCAACCTTCAGGGAGGAGCCGTCGAGGCTCAGCGAGAGCTTGCCGTTGGCGTCAGAACCGAGGAGCGTGTCGACGCTGCCGTTCTGGCGGGCGACGTCCGTCGCCGCGGCTGCCCGCACGTCGCCCGAGAGCGCGTGGTGCTGCAACACCTGGACGAGCAGACCCTTGTTCGCCGGGTTCGTGAGTGCCTTCGTCACGCCCGGGATCGCGGCCTCGAGCTTCGTGAAGGCGGCGTTGGTGGGCGCGAAGACCGTCAGTTTCGCGGACGGGCTGGAGAGAGCCTCGACGAGTCCCGCCGCCTGGGCAAGCGAGACGAGTGTCGAGAAGTCGGGGTTGGAGACGGCGATCCCGGCGATCGTGGGATCGGTAGTGGGCTTTGCGGTGCCGGTGCCCGCGATTGCGGCCATTGCGACAGCCGTGGCGGCGAGCACGAGGAGGAGCTTGCGCATCGAAATCTCCTTGCTTGATGGATTGACACGCGTGCTTCGGAGCCGTCGGGTGCAGCAGATGACTCGGCGACCGGTCAGCTCGTAGGATCGTGGCGTGGAGGACACCGTGCTTCTGATCGCGGCAACCCCGGCCGAGTTGCGCGGACATGACGGCCTCGTCTGCGGGGTCGGCCCGGTGGAGGCGGCTGCAGCGACCTCTCGGCGTCTCGCCGTCTCGCAACCCCGCGCCGCTGTGCTGGTGGGGATCGCCGGCGCACGTGAAGGGGCAGGGCTCCCCGTGCTCGGCGTCGTCGCCGGGGCGGAGGCCGTCTACGAGGATCTCGCGACGTCGATCCCGCTCGCGCCCCAAGTTGCCGTTCCCAACGCCCGCCTGGCCGCAGACGTGGCGCGTGCTCTACGCTGCCCGCTGCTGCCGATCGGCACGTCGGCGGCGGTCGGCGGCACGACCGGCTGTCCCGTGGAGGCGATGGAGGGCTTTGCCGTCCTCCGTGCGGCCGAGCTGGCGGGCGTGCCCGCGCTCGAGGTGCGAGTGATTTCCAACCTCATCGGCGAGCCCCGCGCCCGGTGGCGAGTGGACGACGCGCTCGGGGTGCTCGACGCGGTGATCCCGGTCGTGCTGACCGTGCTCAGCCGGGCTGCCGCAGACCCGTCGCCTCGATCACCGCGGTGAAGTCCGCGTCGGCGAAACCGCCGGCGCCCGCCACGTCCATGGCCGCCACGGCCGCCCGCCCGAGGCGCAACTCGAGCCCGAGCGAGGCTGCGGCGTCGACGGCCAACGCGATATCCTTGCGGGCGAGCCGCAGCCTGAAGTTGGGCGGCTCGTACGTCCCGGCGACCATCGCGGGCCCCTTCGTCTGCAGGTAGCCGGAGTCCGCCACGCTGCCGGTGATCGCCTGCAGGAAGACATCGGCTCCGACAGCGAGCCGTTCCGCCAGCGCCAGCGCCTCAGCGCCGAGCGCGGTCTGCGCGAGGATCCAGAAGTTGAAGATCGTCTTGAGCCTCTGCCCGGCACCCGCCGGCCCGAGCCGCTGCGTCCAGACGCCGACCGCCTGGAAGACGGGAGCCGCCGCGTCCACGTCGCCCTCGCGCCCGGAGGCAAGGATATGCAGGTCGCCCGACACGGCCGGCGCGACCGAACCGATCACCGGCGCGTCCACGAAGCGCGTGCCGGCCTCCCCCGCGGCCGTGGCGAGCTGATCGCACCACTCGGGCCCCACCGTCGCCATCTGCAGCCACAAGAGCCCCGGCCGGAGCGTGCCCTGGACAGCAGCCAGCGTGGCCGGGCCGTCGGCGAGCATCGTCACCAGGATGTCAGCGCCCTCGGCGGCATCGATCGGCGATGCGCAGGCCACACCGCCCGCCTCGACGAGCACCGCCATCTTCTCGGGAGAGCGGTTCCACCCCCGAACCGGGCACCCGGCCCCCTGCACGTTCACGGCCATTGGACCGCCCATCAGGCCCGTGCCCAGGAAAGCCACGGTCGGGGTCGTGCTCATCCGGAGGACGCTACCGTGTCCCTCTCATGGCGCGCCCGTCCTACCCGAAGTCGAGCGGCCCACCCCCGCCGGCCCTCCCACCTGCCGCGCAGACGGTCGGGCAGGTGGTGGCGGAGACGATCCGCACCTACGGCGAGCGCTTCCTGCTGGCGGTTCCGCTCGGGGTGCCGCTGATGGTGGCGGATCAGATCGCGCTCGCCACCGGACGCTCGAGTGACGATGCGGTGCGCACGGTCGGCGGCGGCTCGACGAGTGATGTGCTCACGCTCGTTGCGGCGTCGCCCGCGTTCAGCCTCGGCTACGCAGCCGCCTGCGCACTGGTGTTGCGACTGCGGCCGTCGCCCGCGCGTCTGGCGCTCGCCACGGTTGCCGGCACCGTGCTCTTCGCACCGGCCGCGGCCTTCTTCCCGTGGTTCGCGCTCGTCTCCGTCGCCTGGCTCGCGCTGGTCGGGCACACCGTGCCCGCGATCGTCGCGGAGAACCTGGGGCCCGTTGCAGCGCTACGCCGTTCCTGGCAGCTGGCGCGAGCCGACTACGTGCATGCGCTCGGCGGCCTCGCGGCGCTCGTCGTGCTGTTCGGCCTGACCAGGATCGTGATGGCACAGCTGCTCAAGTCGCAGGCCGACAACACGCTTCGCGTCGCAGTGGCGCTTGCCGACCTCGTTCTCTCGCCCCTGTTGTACATCGGCGGTGTTCTCATCTTCGTCAACCTCACAGCCAGGGTCGGCCTCGACCGCGAGGCGCGCAAGGCTGTCCGCGAGGAGGCGATCGCCGCCATGCACACGGACCGCCGCACGGAGTAACCTCCGCCCCAACGACCCGGAGGACGATGATGCCGCTCTACCTGATGCTGACCACCCTCACCGAGAAAGGCGTGCAGACCCTCAACTCCAACCCCGACCGGCTGCGCGAGGTGAACAAGGACATCGAAGAGCTGGGGGCCAAGATCCTCCACCAGTGGGCCTCGCTCGGGGAGTACGACTTCGTGAACATCGTCGAGGCACCCGATGACCTCGCGATCGCGCGACTGTCGTTGCGCCTGGGTGCGCGCGGCAGCGCAAAGCTCGAGTCGCTGCCGCTGATCCCGGTGGATCAGCTGCTGGCGTCGCTCGAGTAGGCCGCGCTCGCGTGGTCACGAGCTGCCTTCACCCGCGCTAAAGGGGTAGCTCGACGTAGCCGATTCGTGCTAGGTCATGCAGGTCTTTCTCCTCGCCGGGTTCCTGGTGGCCATCGGGCTGCTCTGGCGGTGGGGCGCGGAATCCGTCGGCCACCGCAAGCGCGTAAACGGGCTCGGCGTGCGCATCCATGTCAACGGGATCCGCGGCAAGTCGACGGTGACTCGGATCCTCGCCGGGATGTTGCGCGAGGCCGGGTACGTGACGGTTGCCAAGTCGACCGGAACCTTTGCCGCCGTGATCAACCGTGAGGGAGTCGACGAGCCGATCAACCGCAAGGGGCCGGCGACGATCCTCGAGCAGATCGACATCGTGCGCGACTACGTCTCCCCGGAGGTGGATGCGCTCGTGATCGAGTGCATGGCGCTCAAGCCGGCCTACCAGCATACGAGCGAGAACATGATCGTGCACTCCAACGTCGGTGTGCTCACGAACGTGCGCGAGGATCACCAGGACGTGATGGGGGAGACGCTCGAGGAGATCTGCGTCTCGCTCCTCTCGACCTGCCCGAGCGACGGCGTCCTGATCACCGCGGAACGCGACCCGGAGATCCAGCGGGTGATGTTCGAGGAGGCGGCGCGCAAGCGGACACGCGTGATCGTGGCCGACCCCGAGACCGTCTCCGACGAGGATCTTCTGCGCTTCGACTACATCGCGTTCAAGGAGAATGTGGCGATCGGGGTCGCGCTCGCCGATCTGCTCGAGATCCCACGGGAGCTCGCCATGAAAGGGATGGTGGAGGCGGCGCCCGACCCGGGCGTGCTGCGCATGAAGGAGCTTGCGATCGGCGGCAAGCGCGTGACCTGGGCCAACCTCTTCGCCGTCAACGATCGCGAGTCGATGGTCGTGGCGATGGAGAAGCTCGTGCCGTTCATGAGCGAGGAGACGATCACCGTCGGCATCCTCAACAATCGCGCCGACCGCGAGCGGCGGGCGATCCAGTTCGCCGACGTCGCCGTGCGCGACCTCGACTTCGACCGGCTCGTCACCTTCGGCGCCTACGAGGCGCTCGTCACGTCGCGTCTCGTCGAGAACGGCTATCCCGCCGACCGGATCCTCAACCTCGGTGACACGACCGCGCTACCGGTGGAGGAGATCGTTGATCGCATGATCGTGCAGCAACCGAAGCCTCACGTGCTCGTTGTCGGTTTCGTGAACATCCACACGCATCAGGCGGAGATGATGCTCGAGTACTTCGAGCACGAAGCCACGCCCTGGGACGCCGAAGAGCGCCCGGACGAGAGCGGCGACGGCGGGCTCGCGTAGGACAACTGTGCACGATTATCTCTTCAGCACCGATGTCGTCCGCCTCGCTTTCCTCGCCGGGGTTGTGGCCTCGATCGTGTTGTACGAGCGCACGCATCTGACCACGGGCTCGATCGTCGTCCCCGGCTACATCGCGGTCTTCCTCATCCAGCCGCTCGTGCTGCTCGCGACGTTCGCGAACGCGCTGGCGTCCTGGTGGATCGTCAACCGCTTGCTGCCGCGCTGGTTCCTGCTCTACGGCCGCACGAAGTTCACGGTGCTCGCGCTGATCTCGATCGCGATCCAGGCGGGGCTCCTGAAGCTGAGCCCTTCCACCGGCTACCTGTGGGAGTCGGACATCCCGCTGCTCGTGGGCGCCGGCTACGTCGTGCCCGCTCTCGTCGCGCACGACATGGCCCGCCAGGGGGTGAAGAAGACCCTTCGGGCGGTGACGCTGGCCGGCGCCGTGGTCGCCGTCCCGGTCGGGCTGTTGCTGCTCACGGCTGGGAATCCGGGACTGCAGCTCGCGGACTTCGGGTTGATGGCGATCGACCCGAGCTGGGTGGCGTTCGCCGTGTTCCTCTCCGCAGCTGCCGCATGGGCTCTGCTCAAGAACCACGATCTGCGAAGCGGCGGTTTCATCGGGGCCGCGTACACCGCGATGCTCGCCGCCAACCCCGTGCACATCGTCTTCATCGTCGGTGTGGGCGTGGCCAGCTACCTCGTCGTGACCAAGGTACTGATGCGGCACATGATCCTCTTCGGGCGTCGCAAGTTCGCGGCGATGCTGCTCGTCTCCGGCGTGATCGCATGGACGTTGATCGCGATCGGGGAAAGCTCGCTCGGTGTCGAGATCTCTGCCTACACGACGCTGGCCTCCATTGCTCTGACGCCGCTCTTCGTCCCCGGCCTCGTCGCCAACGACATGCACCGGGCCGGTCCCGCCCGGGTGCTCGTCGGGCTCGCGCTCGGCGGCGTCTGGGTGTTGTCGACGACGCTCGTCGTGCAGGCTGCCCTCGAGCGCGGGGTGATCGAGACGCTGCCGCTTGTCGTGGCGTTCGTCACCGGCGTCTACATCTTCTCGGCGGAGGTCGCGAAGGGAACCCGTCTCACTCTCCACGGGCTCGACAGGTCTCTTCGCGTGCCGGATTTCGTCGTGCGACCCGCCCGCGCCCTCGTGGTCTCGCACGGCCGGGCGGCACGCGTCGCGATCCGGAACACCGCCTTCGCGCTCGGCTTTGTGATCGCCGTCGGCACGCTGGCCCTTGCGCCGGTGGACGCCGACCAGGGCACGGCCTACCAGCTTGGCCAGGCGCTGGGGAGAGTGGCGCTGATCGTCGCGATCCCGGTTGCGGCCCGATACTTCTGGGCACGGGTCCTGCAGCGGGATCCTGCAGTGCGGGTCGCGAGCGGTTGGCTGTTCGTACACGCTGCTGTGGTCGCACTCGCCCTCGTGTAGGTCGAGGAACGTTCCCGGGGGGCGTAAGTTTTTCCGCCCTACCAGGTTCTCCGTACGTCAGCCCACGTACGAAAGGAGCCGTCATGACCGCGATCGAGATCGAGATCTACGCCGAGACCGAAGGAGAGCGCGTCGCGCGCTGGCGACTCGAACAGCTCCTGCGCGCCGGATACGACGAGACCGCCGCGCTCGTGCTCGCAGACCTCGGCCACGTCGACTTGCACATCGCCATCGGCTTGGTGGGCCGCGGCTGCCCGCCCGAGACCGCACTGCGGATCCTCGTATGACCGGTGGCTGGGTCGGTCGCGAAGTCGTGAGTTCGGACGTCGCCTGACCGAGTGCTTGGCGAAGCACGCCGCCATCGCGCTGTACTCGACTTTCCACTCCGTTGGTCAGGCGGAGCCCGTGAGCGCAAACCCGGTCGCACGCGGCGTCACCGCGAGCGGGCTCGACGGCAGCCCCGCCGCCGGTTCGGTCGCGTTGTACCCGCCCGGCGCGACGTCGTTCGGAGTTTCGGGGTGGAAGAGCGCTGCGAGCAGTTGGATCTGGTCCCGCCCGACGCTGAGCTCGTACTGGCCGCCGCCGTAGCCGGCGATGCCGTGCGCCTCGAGATGGTCGTACGTCGCGAACAGGCGCTCCACGGTGCCGAAGCGGGACGGCTTGACGTTGACGGTTCGCGGAACCCAGGGGAGCGCCTCGATGTCCTCGACCGAGTGGATGTTCGCGTCCCACGTCACCCGGTGTGACACCGGCTCGAGCAACTCGATCACCTCCGGTGTGAGGTCGGGATCCTCGAGCCAGGCCTCGGGCAGTCCTGTCAGCACGCGGCGGTAGAGACCGACGTCGGCCGGGTTGTCGACCGTCGTGCCGTGGTACTGGCCCTTGAAATCGACCGAGTCGAGGCAGCCGAGAGCGGCCAGCTCGGCGATCAGCGGCTCGTCCCAGCTGGGGCGGGCGTCGAGCTTGAAGCGCAGCGTCGGGTAGAGCTCGAGCAGGCGGCGCAGGCGCGCGGTGGTCGGTGGGTCGCCGAGACCTCCCGAGGCGACGAAGATCAGAGGGCGTGGCCGGCGACCGACGGCGTCGCCGAGCGAAAGACCGTTCTGGCGCAGCGCGAGGTCGAGCGCGGCGCTCTCGAACGCCCAGCGGCGGTAGTCCAGGTACGCAGGCTGGTCGAGGTCGCCAGGGAACAGCGGGAGCGTGCCCAGGTGCCGCGAAAAGGAGTCGAGACTCCACTCCCCGGCGAGCGCGTGCACGGAGCCGGCTGCTCGAAACACGTCGTGCAACTCGCCGTTGTAGGTGACGTCCTCGCCGGAGCCGGTTTCACCCCCGCCGGCCAGCCGGACGACCGTCGTCTGCCGGGTGAAGCTCGGCGTCTCGAGCTGGAGCGGCTCGAGCGTGTAGCTCTCGACAGCCAGGCGCAGGTCACGGACGCGGTCGTAGAGCGCCATCTCAGAGCTCCTCGTACGCGGCGGCTATCTCTCCGGCAAGCCCGGCGTTGGCGACGATCAGGTCACGGTTGACCCGACGCGTCTCCCCACCCGAGCGCTCGTGCAGCGTCGAGAGCACGAACGGCGTTACGTCCTGGCCGCCTATGCCGCGGGCCGCCGCCTCGGCCACCGCCTCCGCGATCAGCGGCTCGACGTCGAGATTCTCTGCGGGCGGCCGTCCCACGACGAGGGCGTTGCCGCCGAGACGCCAGTGCGCGTCCGCAACCGCCGCCGCCTCGGGTGCGGACTCCACGCGAGCCGACACGGGCGGCCCCCCAGCAGCCGTGTAGAAGAGCGGCAGCCTCTCCGTGCGGAAGCCGAGCACCGGCACGCCGAGGGTCTCCAGCAGCTCCGCCGTGGCCGGCACGTCGAGCAGGCTCTTCACGCCGCAAGAGGCGACCAGAGCCGGGATGCGGGCGAGGGCGCCGAGATCGGCGGACACGTCAGGCGGTGCCGGAAAGCCTCGATGCACGCCGCCGAGCCCGCCCGTGCCCATGAAGCGGATACCGACCGCGGCCGCGATTGCGAGCGTGCCGCCAACCGTCGTCGCGCCCACCGCGCGCTGCACCGCGCAGGCGGCGACGTCGCGCGGCCCGACCTTGCGCGCCTCAGGGGTGAAGCGCTCGAGCTCGTCGCTGGTGAGCCCGATTCGCACCCTGCCGTCGAGCACGCCGATCGTCGCCGGAACGGCACCCGCGGCGCGCACAGCGGCCTCCGAGGCAGCGCCGACCGCGATCCCGTCGGGCGCGGGGAACCCGTGAGCGACGAGCGTCGTCTCGAGTGCGACCACCGGCCGCTCCTCTGTGAGCGCCGCCTGCACCTCGTCCGAGATCTGGATCAGATCGATCATGCTCGTATTCTTCCTGCCGCCCGTCGCTTCCCGAGTATGCGTGTGTGTGGTAATAATCGCTTACGAAAGCATCTGCTTACATAAAGGTGCACGCACACGCCGAAAGGGAGGACGATGAGTGATCTCACGATCAAGCGGCTGGACGAGTGCGAGTCGATCTTCGACGACTGGATCACGCGCATGCGCGGTGAGCTCGGCGGCAAGGCGTTCGGGATGCAGGTGTTCAAGATGCCGCCGAACTTCGAGAATCACCCGGAGCACAATCACGCGGGCGTGCTGGCGGACGACGGGCACGAGGAGGTCTACACCGTGCTCGACGGATCCGCGGTGCTGATCGCTGACGGGCAGGAGCACGTCCTCGAGCCCGGCGTCTTCGCGCGTTGTGGCCCCTCGCAGGTGCGCAAGATCGTCACCCGGGACGAGCCGGTGACGCTCCTCGCAATCGGCGGGCCTCCCGGCCGAGGGTACGTGGCTGCGGCCTGGACAGAGGTCGGCGGGCCGCTGCCCGGCGCTTGAGGGACGATCGCCGGGCGGGCCCGGTGCACCGGGCCCCGCCTCCTCGCCGCGCGGCGTACGCTCCCGCACACCGATCCACGACACCGGGAGCGCAGATGGAGAGCTGGCGGAACCGCAAGACGCTGATCCTCGGCCGCAGCGACATGATCGGCCTGCTCACGCCAACCGAGTACAACGATTGCGTCGAGCACGCGTTCCGCATGCACGGGCTCGGCCGCGTGTACATGGAGCCCAAGGGGCATATCGTGCTCGACCGCTACCGCGGCGAGTGGGAGGTCATGCCGTCGTACATCGAGGAGCCGGAGGCGGCCGCCTGCAAGTGGGTCTCGATCCGTGAGGACAACTCGAAGTACGAGCTCCCGGCCGTCTTCTCGATCCTCGTCTACACCCACCCGGAGACGGGGTTCCCACTGGCCATCTGCGACGGCTCGTTCCACACGCTGATGCGCACCGGTGCCTCGGCCGCGGTCTCCGCCAAGTGGCTCGCCCGCAGGGATTCCACGGTGCTCGCGATCGCCGGCACGGGCAGCGTCGGCGTGGGCACGCTCGCGACGTGCGAGCCGGTGTTCCCGTGGAAGGAAGTGCGTATCTGGAGCCGCACGCAGGGGTCGCTCGATCGATTCCTCACGTCGGAGGCGCCCAAGTTCCCGCATCTGCGGCTGACCGGCTCCACCGACCTCGAACAGGTGGTGCGGGGTGCCGACGTGATCGTCACCGGTACCCACGCGCGGGGCTGGATCGTCGACGAGGCCTGGGTCAAGCCGGGTGCGCACCTCGCGGCGCTCGGTGCCGACCTTGCCGGCGAACAGGAGCTCCACCCGGCGTTGCTGCAGAAGGGCCGCGTCTTCGTCGACGACATCCGACAGTGCCGGGAGGACGGCGAGATCAATGTGCCGCTCCGCGAGGGCCTGATCACCGAGAGCGACATCGCCGGCGAGATCGGCAAGGTGATCTGCGGCGAGCTCGAAGGCCGTCAGTCCGACGAGCAGATCACCGTCTTCGACTCCACCGGCATCGCGTTGCAGGATTCCGCCACGGTGCCGCTCGAATACGAGCGCGCGGTGGAGCGGGGGGTAGGGATCGAGAAGATGATGATCTCTGGCGCGTAGGGCGCCGCGCGTGGCGCGCAGCAGGTCAGGATCGCGATCAGGGCGGCATCGCGCCCACGGTCTGGACGCAACGGGCCGCAGCGGCGAGCGCGAGCTCGGGGCCGCCGACGAGCCAGCCTGCGGCGAGCGCATCCCCGGCGCCGGTCGTGTCGAGCACCTCGGGCACAGGGAGGGCAGCCCGCTCGTCGTCCCCGAACGCGCATCCGAGAGCACCCTCTTTGAGGATCCAGAGGGGGCCGTCGAGCACGCCGCCGACCGCGGCAGTCTCATCCTCGTTGGCGAACACGACGGCTGGCCGCAGGTCGTCGACCAGCCGGCGGACGACGTTCGGCCCCGTCGCCTTGATCTCGCTCCAGGACGCGAGGTCGAGGGAGACGGCGATGCCGGCGTCGTGCGCGTGTGCGACCAGCCGCTGCGCCGCCTCCCGCACCGGCAAGGCGAAGAGCGCGTAGCCCGAGACGTGAAGGTGTGTAGCGCCCTCGAGCCACGCGACCTCGACGTCGTCGGCGGTGAGCTGGATCGCGGCCCCGCGGTCGGGCAGCATCGAGCGTTCACCCGACTGGTCGACCAGCGATACCAGCACCCCGGTTCCTGTCGCGGAGACGGGGCCGGCCAGCTCGACACCTCGCCCTTCGAGCTCGGCGCGGACGAGTGCGCCCGCGAGATCGTCTGCCCGCCGGCCGATGTACCGCGCGCGACCGCCGAGCGCAGCGACCCAGGCCGCGACATTCGCAGCCTGGCCGCCGGCCGAGAGCGTGATCGCCGACGGTGTGTCCGCACCCGCTGCCAGCGGGCCTTTCATCCGTGCGACCACGTCGAGCACGAGATCACCGAGCGTTGCCACGAGCGCCTGCATCGCCGAGGCATACCATGGACTCATGGCAGACGATCGCCCACGAAGCCCGCGCACCTTCCGCTCCTTCGTCATCGGCGGGGTCGTGGGCGCATCCGCGGTGGTCGCCGCGGTCCGCCGCGGCCGACGCCGCTCGTCACGGTCGACCCCGGCCGGGCTCGCCGCGTTCGAGAGCGCTCCGTGCTATCGCGAGTTGCTGGAGCGCGAGCGAAGCGACGGGCCGTAGCCGCGCTCCGTCCGCGCAGCAAGCTCGATCGTCCGCATGTTGACCACCGAGTCGCCGAGCCCCAGCGACCGGCCGACCAGTGAGGCCCGCGCCGCGAGGTAGAGATAGCGCTCCACCGACCGCACCGGCTCGAGCGTCCGCACGACGAGGAACGGGCCGAAGGCGCGGGCCTCGAAGAACTCGGCCGGGGTTGGCAGGCGCTCCTCGATCTCCAGACGGGGCTTCAGGTTGTTGCGCTCGCTGGCATCGAAGATCCAGAGGGCACGGCCGAGCGGCCGGGGCAAGCGGCGGAGGGTGCGGAGCGCCAGAACGTAGTCCGCCCGCGGCAGCACCGTCTGCGGGAACCCCCGCTCGAGCTCCCAGGCACCGAGGTAGAGCGGCTCGTAGCCGAACAGGATGTCCGTCGGCCGGCTCTCCTCGGCCAGCCAGGCCTCCGCCTCGGCGCGCGTGACCTGGCGCTTGTCCGGCTCCCACTCGAAGAGCGGCGGCGTACGGTCCCAAGCCCAGGAGACGTTGGCCGCGACGAGGGCCACCGCGACGCCGGCTGCCAGCAGCGGCGCGACGCGGCCGCGCCTCGTGATGCCGGCGGCGACGAGAGTCGAGAAGATGGGCAGCAAGAAGATGAGATGGCGGGACTCAGGTGATGCCGATCCGCCCAGCTTCGCCAGCAGAAACGCAGCGACCGGGACACCGATCATGGCGAGCGCGAGACGCCTGGTGGTGCGGCCCGCAGCCGCCACGCCCACCACGGCGAGGATCAACGTCCCCACCAGCGCCAGAGTCCAGCCAGTGCTGAAATCACCCGCTGTCCGCCACAGGTAGTCGACGACTGTCCACGGGCTGCCGAGACGGGAGCCGCCACCGCCGACACCGACTTCGAAGCGCCCGGCAAGCACAAGGTCGGTGATCCAGAAGGGGATACCGAGCACCAGCACCGCGACCACGGGGAGGGCTGCCTCGCGAAGGCGGTCGCGGTGGGCGAGGACGACGAACACGCAGTGGCCGCCGAAGAGCAGGACCCCGTACGGATGCGCAGCCACGGCCAGAATCACGGCGAGTGTCCAGATCGCCCACCGACCCCAACTGCGGCGCCGGTCGAGGGCGTGCAGCAGGGCGAGCGTGGCCGCACAGGCGAGGAACAGGAACAGGCTGTACATGCGGCCGTAGACGCCGTGGAAGAGAAAACCCCAGCTCGAGGCGCACAGCGCGGCGGCGACGAGCCCCGTGCGGGCGTCCACGAGGCGGCGGCCGACGAGC
>JBJXGY010000213.1:0-3612 GCA_046160185.1 Gaiella sp.
GCTCCCTGGCCACCCGCCGCCAGCACAGCGCGACCAGCGAGGTGCTCGGCCCGGCGATCGCGTTTCTCCGCGCGTGTGGGTTCGATCTCGTGCTCGCCGAGACCGCCGGCATCGGGCAGAGCGACTCTCAGATCGTCGATCTCGTCGACGTTCCCGTCTACGTGATGACGAGCGAGTACGGCGCCGCCAGCCAGCTCGAGAAGATCGACATGCTCGACCTCGCGGCGCTCGTCGTGCTCAACAAGGCCGACAAGCCGGGAAGCGAGGACGCGCTGCGCGACGTGCGCAAGCAGTGGCGCCGGAACCGGCTCGCCTTCACCGCGCCGGACGAGGAGGTCCCGGTGTTCCCCACCGTGGCCAGCCACTTCGACGACCCCGGCGTGACACGCGCCTTCGTCGCGCTGGCCGCGCTGCTCGACGACGTGCCCGCGGCGCGACGGTCGTGGTCGGTCGAGCGAGTGCCAGTCGAGGCGGGCCGGACGGGCGCGGCCGAGGCGATCATCCCCGGAGACCGCGTCCGGTATCTCGGCGAGATCGCACACCAGGGACGGGCGATCGCGGCGGGGGTGGAACGCGACGCGGAGCGGGCCGCGGCCGCTCAACACGCGTACGAGACGCTGCGCGCGCTCGGGGATCCCGCGCTGCCGGCCGAGCTCGAGCCATATCCCGCAGGCGTGGAGGCATCACCCGAGCTCGACGGCGCGCGGGCGCTGTATGCCGCCGCCCTGGCCGAGCTCGAGGGGGACCCGCTCGAGCTGCTCCGCTCATGGCGGGACTATGTGGCGGCGGTCACCGCGGACACCTACAGCTACCGGGTGCGCGGGCGGGAGCTCACCGGTGACAACTACCGCAGCACGCTGAGCGGGCTGAGGGTGCCGAAGGTGGCGGCACCGAGCTTCGAGAGCTGGGCCGACCGGCTGCGCTTCCTGTGCCGCGAGAACCTGCCCGGCTCGTACCCGTACACGGCCGGCGTCTATCCGTACCGCCGGGAGGCGGAAGATCCCACGCGGATGTTCGCCGGCGAGGGCATGCCGGAGCGCACCAACCGCCGCTTCCACTACCTCGCGCAGGGGCAGCCGGCGGCGCGTCTCTCGACGGCATTCGACTCGGTCACCCTGTACGGCGAGGACCCGCACGAGCGTCCGGACATCTACGGCAAGGTCGGGAACTCCGGGGTCTCGGTCGCCACCGTGGACGACGCGAAGCGCCTCTACTCGGGGTTCGACCTGTGCGCGCCCACCACCTCGGTGTCGATGACGATCAACGGCCCGGCGCCGATCGTGCTCGCCTTCTTCATGAACGCCGCGGTCGACCAGCAGGTCGAGCGGCACCTGCGAGCTGAGGGACAGTGGGAGAGCGCCGAGCGGCGGATCGCCGTGCTGCTCGGCGACGCGCCAGGGCCCGTCTACCGAGGGGAGCTGCCGGCCACCAACGACGGGATCGGGCTCGGGCTGCTGGGTGTCTCCGGCGACCGGCTCGTGGCGCCGGAGGTCTACGCCAGGATCCGGGCCGAGACCCTGTCCGCGGTGCGCGGCACCGTGCAGGCGGACATCCTCAAGGAGGACCAGGCGCAGAACACGTGCATCTTCTCCACGGACTTCGCGATGAAGCTGATGGGCGACGTCCAGGAGTTCTTCATCGCGAACGACGTGCGGAACTTCTACAGCGTCTCGATCAGCGGCTACCACATCGCGGAGGCGGGGGCGAACCCGATCAGCCAGCTCGCGTTCACGCTCGCGAACGGCTTCACGATCGTCGAGTACTACCTGGCGCGCGGCATGGCGATCGACGCGTTCGCGCCGAACCTCAGCTTCTTCTTCTCGAACGGGATGGACGCCGAGTACACCGTGCTGGGGCGCGTGGCCCGGCGCATCTGGGCGCGCGCGATGCGTGAACGGTACGGGGCCGGACCGCGAAGCCAGATGCTCAAGTACCACATCCAGACCTCGGGGCGCAGCTTGCACGCACAGGAGATCGCGTTCAACGACATCCGCACCACGCTGCAGGCGCTGTACGCGATCTTCGACAACTGCTCGAGCCTGCATACGAACGCGTACGACGAGGCGCTGACGACGCCCACCGAGGAGTCAGTGCGGCGTGCCGTCGCCATCCAGCTGGTGATCAACCGCGAGCTCGGGCTCAATGCGTGCGAGAACCCGTGGCAGGGCTCGTTCGTGGTTGACGAGCTGACCGACCTCGTGGAGGAGGCGGTGTACGCGGAGTTCGAGCGGCTCTCGGAGCGCGGTGGCGTGCTCGGCGCCATGGACACGATGTACCAGCGCGGCAAGATCCAGGACGAGAGCCTGCTGTACGAGACGATGAAGCACGACGGGACGCTTCCCATCGTCGGCGTCAACACCTTCCTCGCTCCAGGCGGCGACACCATCATCCCGGGCGGTCAGGAGCTCTTCCGCTCCACAGCGGCCGAGAAAGATGCGCAGATCGAGGCCGTGCGGAGCTTCTCCGCGCGTCACGCCGAGGCTCGACCGCCGGCGCTGCAGCGGCTGCAGGACGTGGCGCGGGCGCGCGGCAACGTCTTCGCGGAGTTGATGGAGACCGTCAAGGTCGCCTCGCTCGGCGAGATCACGCGGGCGCTGTACGCGGTCGGCGGCGAGTACCGGCGAAACATGTAGCGACCGTCCGCCGGGTCTCGGCCGGTACAGTCAGCTGGGTCAGAACGCGCAAACAAGGAGTCTGAGATGGCAGTCGTGACGGCACGAGAAGAGCACCTGCTCGTCGGCGGGGAATGGGTCGAGTCGGAGGCGGGCACGCGGTTCGACGTGACAAACCCGGCCACCGGGGAGGTCGTCGGCTCCGTGCCGAACGGCACCGAGGCCGACGTGCGCTCGGCGATCGACGCGGCGGCAGCCGCCCTCGACGAGTGGAAGGCGCTGCCCGCGATCGCACGGGCGCGGATCCTCCGTCGATCGGCAGATATCATGCGCGAGCGCAAGGACGAGATCGGCGCCGTGATGACGGCCGAGCAGGGCAAGCCGCTGGCCGAGGCGGTGGGCGAGGTGGATTACGCGGCCAGCTTCATGGAGTGGTTCGGCGGTGAGGCGGAACGCGTGTACGGCCAGGTCGTGCCGCCCCTGAATCCGGCCAATCGCGTGCTGGTGTTCAGGCAGCCGGTGGGTGTGGTCGCCGCCATCACGCCGTGGAACTTCCCTGCCGCGATGATGACCCGCAAGATCGGTCCGGCCATGGCCGCCGGCTGCACGAGCATCGTCAAACCCGCCAGCGCCACGCCGCTCACGGCCGCGATGATTCTGCGCGCGATCGAGGATGCGGGCGCGCCCCCCGGCGTCGTCAACCTCGTCACGTCACGCTCGTCGGGCATGGTGGCGGAGACGATCTTCGGCGACCGGCGCGTGAAGAAGATCTCCTTCACCGGGTCGACCGAGGTCGGCAAGGAGCTGATCAAGCTGTCGGCCGGCCAGGTCAAGCGGCTCTCGCTCGAGCTCGGCGGGCATGCCCCCTACGTCATCTTCGACGACGCCGACCTGGAGGAGGCGGTGGACGGCCTGATCGCCTCGAAGTTCCGGAACGCCGGCCAGACCTGCGTGTGCGCCAACCGCACCTACGTGCAGAGCGGCATCTACGACGCGTTCG
>JBJXGY010000214.1:0-29296 GCA_046160185.1 Gaiella sp.
TCTCCGGATCACCGGGCACGCCGGAGGACGACCACGTGCCGGTCGGTCCGCGGTTGGCGAAATGCCGTGCCCTGTTCACCGTGGCCGAGGAGCCGGTGGCCGTCGCCCACGATCCGAAGCGGCTGCTCGCCACACTCGGACGGCAATGGACGGCGATGGCGCCTCTTCACGCCTGGCTCGTGCACCACGTGCAGAGCAGATAACCCGGCCGTGGTACAGGGCGCTACTCATCCCGCTCCGTACTTCTCCTGATCCGGTTCCCCGGGCTCGCGGATGTGCACGCAAGAAGGGTGGACGACGATGGCAGGGTCAGCCGAAGAAGGAGGAAACACATGGCTACCGGCACCCTCTATCCCGTGCGGGTCGACGGCGAGCTCGATCCACAGCTGAGTCGTTGGCTGTGGCTCGCGAAGTGGCTGCTCGCGATCCCCCACTACGTCGTCCTCTGCTTCCTGTGGATCGCTTTCATCCCGATGACGGCCTTCGCCTTCTTCGGGATTCTCTTCACGGGGCGCTACCCACGCGCCATCTTCGATTTCAACGTGGGCGTGCTCAGGTGGACGTGGCGGGTCTCGTTCTATTCCTACAGCGCACTCGGCACCGACCACTACCCGCCGTTCACGCTCGCCGAGAAGCCGGATTACCCGGCCACGCTCGAGATCGCGTATCCGGACCACCTGTCGCGCGGCCTCGTCCTCGTCAAGTGGTGGCTGCTCGCGCTTCCGCACTACCTGATCGTGGCGGTGTTCGCCGGCGGCTTCGGGTGGGCCACCTTCCAGTTCGGTGGGCTCATCGGCCTGCTCGTCCTGGTGGCGGCAGTGATCCTGCTCTTCAGCGGAACGTACCCGAAGTCGATCTTCGACTTCGTTCTCGGTCTCAACCGGTGGGTGCTCCGGGTCGTCGCCTACGGGGCGCTGATGACGGATGCCTACCCGCCCTTCCGGCTCGACATGGGTGCGCACGAGTCCGGAGCGATGGCAGTCGCGACGGCACCAACGGCCCGACCGCGCGAGGCGGCGGCCTGGGGGCCCGGCCGGATCACCGGCGCCGTCATCTCGGTCCTGGTCATGCTCGTCTCCCTCGGCGTTCTCGGAGTCGGGATCGCCGGGATCGTGGTCGACCAGACGCAGCGCGACACACAGGGATACCTGATGACCCCGACCGAGCGGTTCACGACGGACACCTTCGCGATCCTCTCGGAGAGCGTCGACGTCTCGCTTGCCGGTGTGCCCGACTGGGCGTTCAAGGATCTGGTCGGCAGCGTCAAGGTGACGAGCGACAGCGACGCGCCGGTCTTCATCGGGATCGCCCGTGACAGTGACATCGCCGCCTACCTCGGAGATGTCCGGCGCGCGATCGTCTCTGACATCAAGCCCGACCCGACGTATGACGTGCGCTCCGGAGGCGCTCCCGCCGTGCCGCCTGCCGACCACGCCTTCTGGGTGGCGACGGCCGCGGGGAGCGGAACGCAGTCGCTGACCTGGGAGCTCCAGGACGGCACGTGGGCCGCAGTCGTGATGAACGCCGACGGTTCGCCGGCTGTGACAGCCGAGCTCTCCGTCGGCGCCGAGCTCGACAACCTCGTCTGGATCGCCATCGGCATCACCGCGGCGGGAGCCGCGCTGCTGCTGCTGGGCGGCGCCGCGTTCTACTGGGCGCTTCCCAAGAACCGCTGATCAGGCGACCGCGCGACCGCGTCGAGGGGGCGGATGGATCCGCCCCCTCCGCGTATGGCCATGCGCGAGAACGCTCGGTCTACGTGATGCCGAGCTCGCCCGCCAGCCGTTCTGCCTCGTCGATGTCCTCGGCCATCGCGTCGACGCCGAGCGCCCAGATCGAGGGGTCGCGCAGATCGAGCCCGACCATCTCGGCCAGCTCCTGCGGAGCCTTGGAGCCACCCGCGCGCAGGAGGTCGAGGATCGGATCGACCATCCCCTCGCCCTCCCGCTCGTACTTGCGGAAGATCGTCAGCGAGAAGAGGAAGCCGTAGGCGTACGCGTACACGTATCCGGGCGAACCGGTGAAGTGGTGGATGTAGCTCCACCATGGCCCGTACCCATCGATGTCGACCGCGTCGCCGAAGAGCTTTGTCTGTTCCTGCAACCAGAGCTCGTTGAAGCGGTCGGGTGACAGCTCGCCCGCCTCACGGCGCTCGGTGTGGATCGCGTGCTCGAAGCGATTCATCGCGATCTGGCGGAAGACGGTGGCGATCGCATCCTCGAGCCGGCCGGTGACGAGGGCCAGCCGCTTCCGCGCGTCGGTCTCGCCGGCCAGCAGCCGCTTGAAGGTGAGCGACTCCCCGAAGACCGATGCGGTCTCGGCGGTGGTGAGGGGCGTCGAGGCGTTGTAGAGCCCGAGGGGCTGTGCCAGCATCCCGTGCAGGCCGTGGCCGAGCTCATGCGCGAGCGTGAGGATCGAGCGGCGCTCGCCCGTGTAGTTCATGAGGATGTACGGGTGCACGCCGGGGACGTTCGTGGCGCAGAAAGCCCCGGTTCGCTTGTCCTCTCGCACGGGCGCGTCGATCCAGCTCTCGGCGAAGAAGCGGCGCACGACGTCGCCGGCCTCGCTCGCGAAATCGGCATACGCCTCTTGCACGACGGACACGGCTTCGTCCCAGGGCGTGTTGGACGTGTCCTCCGCGACGGGTGCGAACCGGTCGTAGTGCGCGATCCTCTCGACACCGAGCAGCTTGGCCTTCAGCGTGTAGTACCGCTGCGTCACGTCGTAGCGCGAGACGACGGCCTGCACCAGGGCTTCGACGGCCTCGTCGGTCGTCTCGTTGGAGAGATTGCGCGAGGAGAGCCAATTCGCGTACCCGCGTAGGCGGTCGTCGATCGACTTGTCCACGAGAATCGTGTTGAAGATGAACGTGCGCGTGCGCAAACCGGGCTGCAGCGCCTCCTCGATCGCCTTGGCCGTCGTCCGCCGGACCTCGCGGTCGGCCTGGTGCATGCGCGAGATGGCGTTCTCGAGCGACTGCTCCTCGCCGTCGATCATCACGCGGAGCCCGGCGACCTGCTCCTCGAACAGGCGCGACCAGGCGCTGTTCCCGGACACGGCCTTCTCGGTGACGATCTTCTCCTCGGGCTCGGTCAGCAAGTGCGGGCGGAACTTCCGGAGCGACTCGAGCCAGTGGTGCCAGTGACCGAGCTCGGGTGCGGCGCGCAGTTTCTCGGCGGCCGCGTCGTCGAGGGCGGCGAGCTCGAGTGAGAAGAAGAGCAGCTGTGTCTCCAGGATCGCGCCCTTCTCGGTGAGCTTCGCCACAAGCGCGCCCCGTTCGGGGTCGGCGACGTTGGTGGAGTAGTTGAGATGCCCGTAGTAGGCAGCCCGCGTGAAGACGGAATCGATGCGCTCGCGCTCGGCGATCGCGTCGGCGAGGTCCTGCGGTGCGAGTCCGGCGACCTGGCCGTAGTACCGCTCGCGGAACGCGGCGGCGTCCTTCTCGGTCTGCTCGATGTCGGCGATGAGCGCGGGGTCGTCAGAGCCGGCGTACAGGTCGGAGAGATCCCACGCGATGTCTTCCGCACCGGTCAGTTCGATCGTTGTCATGCGATGAGGGTACCGGCCGCCGTCACGGGTCGACCAGCGGCGCCTGGCAGGCGAAGCGCTCGCACACGTACACCGCCGTCTTTCCCCCGACCAGCTCCTTCCCCGCCAGGAGCGGCACGTCCTCCGCAGGACCGATGGCAACGGCCGTTTCCGGCTCGAACGACGACAACGCGTCCCGCGCGACCGGTGCGGTCACATCCCCCGCAACAGCGATCTCCCGTGGCGGCGCCAGATACGCGTGCAGGGTGCAGAGCGCCCACGCGAAACCCCCGGCATGGCGGCGCATGTGCGGCTCCACGAGCCGCAGCGCACTCACCGCATCGCGTTCCAGATCGTCGTCGCCCCACAGCCGCGCGAGCCGCAGCAGCACCCACGCGAGCATCGAGCTACCGGACGGGACGGGCGTGTCCTGCAGGTCTTTCGTCCGCGCAACCAGTTCCTCGCCGCCGGTCGGGGCGAGGAAGAACCCGCCGCGCTCACTGTCGCCGAAGAGCTCCAGCGCCAGGAGCGTGAGCCGTCGCGCCTCGCGGAGCCAGCGCAGATCACCGGTTGCCACGTGCAGCTCGAGCAGGCCGAACGCGACGTTCGCGTAGTCGTCGAGGAACCCCGGTCCGCTCGTCGAGCCGTTGCGCCACGACCGCCGGAGCGTGCCGTCCGTCGCTGACAGTGGGCCGAGCAGGAACTCCGCCACCGCGCTTCCCGCCGCGATCCACTCCGGCCGCTGGAGCCGGTAGCCGGCCTCGACCAGCGCCGCCAGCGCGAGCCCGTTCCAGGAGGCGATCACCTTGTCGTCGAGGAACGGCTGTGGGCGGAGGTCGCGGACGGCGCGTACCCGTGCCCGTGTGCCCTCGTCGAGCTCTCCGCGGATGATCGACCGGCCGTGCTCGAACGGCTCCAGCAGCGACGCGTCGAAGCCGGCCTCCGCCGCCTCCTCCGGCGTCCACGTGAAGGTGAGACCCTCCACCCCCTCGGTGTCCGCATCCTGCGCCGACGCCAGGCCACCGTCGGGCAGCGCGAGCTCGCGGAGCACGTAGTCGAGCGTCTGCTCGACGACACGGCGGTAGCGCTCCTCTTTGAGCACCACCCACCCGTGGAGATACGTCGAGGCGAGGAGCGCGTTGTCGTACAGCATCTTCTCGAAATGCGGCACGAGCCAGCGGTCGTCCACCGAGTAGCGGTGGAACCCCCCGCCGACGACGTCGTACATGCCACCCGCGGCCATCCCGTCGAGCGTCGCGCGAGTCATGCCAAGTGCACGATGGGTCCCGCGGCGGAGCAGGAACTCGAGGCCGGAGGCGGGCGGGAACTTGGGCGCGCGGCCGAAGCCACCGTGCTGAGGCTCGAACGTCCGGGCGATCGACTCCTCCGCCTCGTCGAGCACAGCTGCGGACAGAGGCTCGTGGGAGGCGGCCAGCCGGGCCGACTGCCCGAGCTCCGCGACCATCCGGCCCGCCTGCGCGACGACGTCGGCGCGCTGGTCACGCCACGCCGCCGCGACCGCCTGCAGGAGCTGGGGGAAGCTCGGCATCCCGTGCCGGGCCTCAGGCGGGTAGTAGGTTCCCGCGAAGAACGGCTTGCGGTCGGGCGTGAGGAACACCGTCATCGGCCAGCCCCCTCTGCCGGACATCGAGATCGTCGCCTCCATGTACAGCGCGTCCACGTCCGGACGCTCCTCGCGGTCGACCTTGACGCTGACGAAGTGCTCGTTCATCAGCGCTGCCGTCGCGGCGCTCTCGAACGACTCGTGCTCCATCACATGGCACCAGTGACATGCGCTGTAGCCGATCGAGAGCAGGATCGGCTTGTCTTCGGCCTTTGCGCGAGCGAAGGCTTCCTCGCCCCAGGGGTACCAGTCCACCGGGTTGCCGGCATGCTGGAGGAGATACGGGCTCGTCTCGTCGGCGAGCCTGTTCAAGCGCCCCTCACAGACGGGCGGGTACGGCTCACGGGTCGACGGCGTCGAGCGCCGCCTGGGCGGCCGCCCGGCGCTTGCCGCGATAGTGCCGAACGAACTCGACGGTGAGGGCGACCCCCACGGCAACGGCGAAGGCGAGGAGCAAGCCCTTCCACGGGGCCTCCTCGAACTGCTTGCCGCCGATGTAGCCGAGCAGCGCCGCATAGGTGCCCCAGATGATCCCGGCGGCGACGTCGGCGAGGATGAACCGCCGCCAGGTGAAGGAGTGCACGTATCCCGCGGAGAACGTGACCGCCGTGCGACCGCCCGGAATGAAGCGGGCGATCACGATCAGGTAGAGGCCGCGCGTCTCCAACTGGCGCTCGGCCCACTCGAAAGCGTGCCGCGACTTCTCGCCGCGAAAGACGCGCTTCACCGTGTGCTCGCCCAGCCACTTCCCCAGGAAGTAGGAGATGTTGTCGCCGATGATCGCTCCGCAGGAGGCACAGACGATCACGAGCGGCAGGCTGAGGTCACCCCCGCTCGCGACCACGCCACCGGTGATCACCACCGTCTCGCTCGGGACGACGGGGAAGAACGCGTCGAGCATGGACACGAGGAAGATCACCGGATAGCTCCACCACTTGCCGGAGACCCAGTCCACGAATGTCTCGAACATCACGCCATCCTCGCAGACGCACGCTCTGCGCAACCGCTACTCAGCCTGGATCCACCGATCTGCGCGGGAGGTTGCGTCCGTCTGGGCTCGCTCAGGCCGCTTCCCGTCCGGGCCAACGCCCCGCGATCACGCATGTCGGTGGATCCAGGCTCGGGCGAACCGCGCCGTGCCTGGCGAGCACGCACGTAAGGTGGGCGTGATGGCGCACCTCTCCGCCTCGTTCAGCGCCACGCTCCGCGTTCGGCTCTCGGACGCACCGGGCTCGTTCGCCAGGCTCGCACAGGCGATAGGGGAAGCGGGCGGGTCGCTCGGGGCGATCGACCTCGTTCGTGTCGAGCAGGGGCACAAGATCCGCGACGTCACGGTGGATGCCTCCGACGAGACCCACCTCGAGCGCATCGCCGAGGCGGTTCGCGCCCTCGAGGGGATCGAGGTGCTGCGCGCCTCGGATCGCACCTTCCTGATGCACCTCGGCGGCAAGATCGAGATGCAGGGCAAGGTTCCCGTGAAGACCCGCGACGACCTCTCCATGGCCTACACGCCGGGTGTGGCGCGTGTGTGCCGGGCGATCGCCGACGACCCCGACGCCGCGTGGAACCTGACGATCAAGCAGAACACGGTCGCGGTCGTGAGCGACGGCACGGCAGTGCTCGGACTCGGTGACATCGGCCCGGAGGCGGCGATGCCGGTGATGGAGGGCAAGGCGCTCCTCTTCAAGGAGTTCGGCGGCGTCGACGCCTGGCCGATCTGTCTCGCCACCAAGGACACCGACGAAATCGTGGCCGTGGTCAAGGCGCTCGCGCCCGGCTTCGGGGGTATCAACCTCGAGGACATCTCGGCGCCGCGCTGCTTCGAGATCGAGGCACGCCTCCGAGAGGCTCTCGACATCCCGGTCTTCCACGACGACCAGCACGGCACGGCGATCGTGGTGCTGGCGGCGCTGACGAACGCGCTTCGCGTGGTCGACAAGCGGATGGACGAGGTGCAGGTCGTCGTGACCGGTGCGGGGGCGGCCGGTGTCGCGGTCACGGACATCCTGCTCGCGGCCGGCGCAACCGACATCGTTGCCTGCGACCGCAAGGGTGCTCTCCACACGGGCCGGGGAGACCTCGACCCGGTGAAGGCGGCTTTCGCCTCGCGAACGAACCCGCGCGGCATCGCGGGCAGCGCCGACGAGGTGCTGGCCGGTGCCGACGTCTACCTCGGGCTCTCGGCTCCCGGTGCAGTGTCCCCGGCGGGGATCGCGACGATGGCGGCCGACGCGATCGTGTTCGCGATGGCGAACCCGACGCCAGAGGTGGCACCCGAGGACCTCCCGCCCGGTACGTGCACGGTCGTGGCGACCGGCCGCTCGGACTACCCGAACCAGATCAACAACGTGCTCGCCTTCCCCGGCGTGTTCCGTGGAGCCCTCGACGTGCGCGCGTCGGAGATCACAGAGGGCATGAAGGTCGCAGCGGGCGAGGCGATCGCAGGGGTGATCGCAGAGGACCAGCTCGGCCCGGAGTACGTGATCCCGAGCGTCTTCAACCGCGATGTCGCACCGGCCGTCGCGGCCGCGGTGGCAGAGGCTGCGGAACGGGACGGCGTTGCGCGGAGGCCGCGCCCCTAGGTACGGAGGCGATGTGGTGCCTGTCTGCAGTCAGGCACCATATGCACAGGCACCGCGCAGAGCTACTCGTAGTGGAGCGCCTCCAGCGGGTCGAGCTTGGCCGCTCGCCGAGCCGGGAAGATGGCGGCCAGGATGCCTACGACCACCGTGACAATGGCGAAGATGACGAGTTGCTGCACGGGGACGGCGAAGTCGATGAAGTCGACCCTGGCGACGAGGAGTCCGGCAAGGACCAACCCCAGGACAAGTCCGATCAGACCGCCGATCAGCGCAGTGATCACGCTCTCGTGACGGATCATGCGCCGGACCTGAAGTCTGATCATGCCGACAGCACGCAGCATCCCGATTTCTCGGGTGCGCTCGAACACCGAGAGCACCAGGGTGTTCACGATCCCGAAGAGGCTCACGACGACGGACAGGGCAAGAAGCACGTAGAGGATGTTGAGGATCGAGCTGAGCCCCGAGATCTGGTTGTCGATGAACTTCTCGCGGGTCTGCGCCTTCGCATTTGGGAACGCCGCGAGAACCGCATCCAGCCTCGACTGATTCTGTTCCGTCGCGCCGCCTTCCATCTTCACGAACGTGTACAGATTCTTGGGTTGGGGGTTCTGGGCGTCCCAGGCCGCGGCGGAGATCGTGATCGGCCCGAACGGGGATCCGCCGGTGGGCGGTTCGAAGACACCCTTCACCGTGAACGGGCGGGTCACCCCGTTCGCAAAGGTCAGCGCCACGTGCGAGCCGATTGCCAGCGTGTGCTTGTCGGCGTACCCGTCGTCGACGAAGGCGCCGCTGTCGCCCAGCGAGGCGAGCGTCTCCTGTGATCCGAGCTTCCAATCGAGACTGAGCACGCTTCTCGCACCTTCGTCGACAGCGGTCACGAACAGCGTTTTCCCGAACGCAAAGCCCTCGCCGGTGCGAACGCTTCCGATCGCCGCGACCCCGGCAGCGTCGGCAGCTACCGCATCGGCAGCTGCGACGGGAAT
This sequence comes from Gaiella sp., assembly GCA_046160185.1. GTDB lineage: Bacteria > Actinomycetota > Thermoleophilia > Gaiellales > Gaiellaceae > Gaiella. Next base: position 8,718 of record JBJXGY010000214.1, read on the forward strand.
CGGGGAGAAGTTGTTCTGTGCGGTGATCGCGTAGTCGCCTGTGAACAGGTCATCGACGGCGCTTTCGAACGTTCTTGTGATGCCGGCCGCAAGCGTCGCCACCAGGGTTACGAGCGCTAGCCCGATCATCAGAGCCGCAGCGGTCGAGGCCGTGCGCTGCGGATTCCGTCTGGCGTTGTCGCGACCGGTGGCGATCGTCGCACGGTCAGCAAGCACGCCGGGAAAGTCGACCGGCCAGTCCGGCTTCCACCTCGTCATCATGCGCCGGGCGGTCGCGCCGAGCGCGCAGAGGAAGACGAACGGGTTCAGCAGAAGTGCGCCGGCGCCGGCAGCGACCCGTTTGGCTCCGTCTTCGCCCCACAACGCTCTTCGGGAGAGCCACCAGGGGAGCGTGAAGAACGGCCAGACCACGCACGCGAGTACGAACACCGCCCATCGCGCGACGTGGCTGAGCGGCCCGACCAGCGGTCTGATGAGCCTCGCCGACAGCAACGCCACGCCGAAGAAGACGAGTAGCGTGCCGACCCCCATCCAGAGCAGGATCTGCGTCGTCCCCAGGTCCGGCCCGAAGAGCCCCCAGAGCAGCCCGGCGAACCCCAACGCGGTCAGCAGTATGGAGCCGACCGTCCGGAACCTGTGGAAGCGACCCTCGGGAAGCGACGCACCCTCACGCACCGCGGCGATCGGCGGCACCCGCGTAGCGCGTAGCGCCGGGCGCAGGCTGGCGAGCAGCGTCACGATGATCCCGACCAGCAACGAGACGACGATCGTGCGACCGAGGAAGACGAGACCGCTGTTCGGGAGCGTGAACCCGACCGCGTCGAAGAGCGCGAACAGTCCCTTGGCGAGCGCGAGGCCGACGAAGAGACCGACCACCGAGGCAAGGACGCCGACGACGAGTGACTCCAGGATGATCGCGCGGAGCACCTGCCGCCTGGACGCCCCGAGCGTGCGCAGGGTCGCGAACTCGCGCGTACGCTGCGCGATCGTGATCGAGAGCGAGTTCGCGATCACGAACGAGCCGACGAACAGCGCGATACCGGCAAAGGCGAGCAGGAACTTCTGCAGGAAGGAGATGAACTCGTTGGTCTCCGACGAGTCTTCACGGGCCTGCGCGTCGCCGGTCCGCACCTGCGTCCCAGCGGGAAGAATCTTCTCGATCGCCGCGACGAGCTCGGCGGGAGTCGTCCCGTCTTCCGCCGCCACGCGAATCTGGTCGAGCTCCCCCTCCTTGGCGAACAGCTTCTGTGCGGTGTCCAGGTTGAACCCGGCCAGCGTCGCGCCGCCGATCGTGCTGACCGCCCCGAACTTGACCAGCCCGGAGATGCGCATCCGGGTGACAGGCCCCTCGGCCTGGACGCCGATTTCCCGGCCGATCTCGAGGTTCTTCTTGTCCGCGGTCGAGATGTCGACCACGACCTCACCGTCGGCCGGCCAGTCCCCTTCGGTGAGGGTGAGCGTGTTGAACTGCGGCTTCGAAGGATCGACGCTGAATCCCAGGTTGGGCGCTCCCCCGAAGACGATCGCTTTGCCGTCCTCGCCGATCAGCTGCGCCTCGCCGCCGACTCCGCCGATCGCGTCGGCGGTCTCCGGCAGGTCCAGTACCGTTTCGACCAGCGACTCGTCGAACGTCGGAGCAAGGCTGCCCGACCCGTCGGAGATGTCGAACGCGGTCTTGCCGGTAATCGAGGCGTCGGTACCTCGATACACCTCGTTGAAGATCGAGTCGAACGCCTTGTCGATGGAGTCCGTCAGCACATAGGTGCCGCTGATCATCGCGACGCCGAGGACGATCGCGATCGCCGTCAACGCCGTGCGCAGCTTGCGGCCGAACAGGCCTCTGAGGGCGAACTTGGTCACGTGCTGATGTGCTCGAGCGTGCGCACGATCTCGGACGTGTCAGCGCCGCGCGACTCGTGCACGATCAGACCGTCGCCCAGGAACAGGACACGGTCGGCGATCGCGGCTGCACGCGGCTCGTGGGTGACCATGACCACCGTTTGCCCTACCGAGTCGACCGAGCGGCGGATGAGATCCAGGATCTCACCCCCGGTCCTCGAGTCGAGGTTACCGGTGGGCTCGTCGGCGAAAAGCACGGTCGGCCGGGAAAGGAGCGCGCGCGCGATGGCGACCCGCTGCTGCTGGCCGCCGGACAGCTCGCTCGGGCGGTGCGCCAGCCGGTCTCCGAGACCGACCTGCTCCACGACCTGCTGGAGCCACGCCGGGTCGGGCTTCTCGCCGGCGATCGAGAGGGGAAGCGTGATGTTCTCCTCCGCCGTCAGCATCGGCAGCAGGTTGAAGAACTGGAAGACGAATCCGATGTGCTGCCGCCGCAGCCGTGTCAGGTCGTTGTCGCCGAGCGTCGTGATCTCCGTCCCCGACACCGTCACCGAGCCGGCCGTCGGCTTGTCGAGGCCGGCCAGGATGTGCATCAGGGTCGATTTGCCCGACCCGGAAGGCCCCATCACCGCCGTCAGCCTGCCCGCCTCGATCTCCACCGAGACACCTCGCAGGGCATCGACTGCCGTATCCCCCGCGCCGTAGCGGCGGGTCACGTCCCGGCACACGACGACCGGTTGCCCGTCTGGCGTTGTGTTCATCCAGTCCTCCTCGCTCATGCCCGAAGACTGCGGCACGGCACGTCGCGGGGCTATTCGGACTTACCCTAGCTCGTCTCGGGGATCTCCCCGAGGGATGTCCCCACTTCGCGACGATCTAAAACCATGGGTCAGGCTGGGCGGCGGGCCATCCGACGTCCGGCTTCCTCGAGCACCTCGCCGAGGATGCCGACGATCTTGTCCATCTCGGCCTCGCCGGCGACGAGCGGCGGCGAGATCTGCACGACCGGGTCGCCGCGGTCGTCGGCGCGGCAGATGAGACCCCGCTCGAAGAAGGCCGGGGAGAGGAACCCGCGCAGCAACTCCTCGCACTCGTCGTCGTCGAACGTGGCCTTCGTCTCCTTGTCGGCGACCAGCTCGATCGCCCAGAAGTAGCCGGCGCCGCGAATGTCGCCGACGATCGGCAGCGTCTCGAGCTGCCCGAGCTTCGCCCGGAACGCACCCTCGGAGTCGCGCACGTGCCCGACGATGCCCTCCCGCTTCATGATCTCGATGTTCTTGAGGGCTACCGCGCACTGGACGGGGTGGCCACCGAACGTGATGCCATGGGAATACATGGAGGAGCCCTCGAGGAACGGCGCGGCCACATGGTCGGTGGCGATCACCGCCCCGATCGCAGCGTACGACGACGAGAGGCCCTTCGCGCTCGTGATCAGGTCGGGGCGGATGTCGTAGCGCTCGGACGCGAACCAGTAGCCCACGCGGCCAAAGGCCGTGATCACCTCGTCCGCGGAGAGCAGGATGTCGTACTCGTCGCAGAGCGCCCGCACACCCTGGAAGTACCCCGCAGGAGGCGTGAACGATCCGCCCGAGTTCTGCACCGGCTCCATGTGCACGAGACAGACGGTCTCCGGGCCCATCATCTCGATCGTGCGGCGTAGCTCGTCGAGCAGGAAGGCGGTGAACTCCTCCTCCGTCTCGCCCGCGGGACGGCGGTACCGGTTCGTGTTGGAGACGTTCCGCACCTCTGGCACCAGCGGCTCGAACGGCACGCGGATGGCCGAGATCCCGGTCAGCGACAGCGCGCCCAGGGTTGTTCCGTGGTACGCGGTCTGCCGGGTGATCGCCTTGTACTTGCGGGGCGGCAGGCTGAGGTTTGCGACGATTGCGTCGTGCTCGCGCTCGGGCGCGCCACCGAGCGCCCCCAGCTGCTTCTCGCCCCGTGCCAGGTAGTACTGCCGCGCCAGCTTGAAGGCCGACTCGACCGCCTCCGACCCGCCCGACGTGAAGAAGACGCGGTTGAGGTCGCCCGGCGCCAGCGACGCGATCTCCGCTGCGAGCTCGACGGCGCGCGGGTGCGCGTACGTCCAGTTCGTGTAGAAGGGCAGCTCGCGCATCTGCTCGAGCGCCGCCTGCCCCATCTCCTCGCCGAACCCGTACCCGATGTTCACGGAGAAGAGACCGGCGAGCGCGTCGAGGTACCGCTTGCCGTTCGCATCCTCGAGGTAGCAGCCGTCGCCGCGCACGATGATCGGCACCTCGTTGCTCTGGTACCCGCTCATGCGGGTGAAATGCATCCAGAGGTGGTCGCGGGCGAGCTGCTGAAGATCGAGCGCGGTGGAAGTCATCGCCTTCTCCTCACTCCTGTGGAGCTCAGTCCTCCTGAACCGGGACGGCGAGAACCGGCACCGTCGCCCGGTGCAGCAGCTTGAACGGCACCGAGCCGAGGAGCGCCCCCTTGAGCGGCCGCTCGCTCCAGGTACCGACGACGATCATCCGCGCGCCTCGCTGCTCGGCCAGCTCTGCGAGCGCAGGGGTCGGCTTGTTCTCGACGACATGAGTCTCGAGCTCGATCCCTCGCGCTGCGGCGCGAGCTCTCGCCGTTGCCGTCACCTCGTCACCGATCTCCTGCAGCGCCTTCAGGTGCTCGCGGTACTCCTCCCCCACGCCGCGGTTCGGCGGCTCGGCGGCGTAGAGCGCCACGACCGGTGCGCCGAGCGCGACTGCCAGATCGAGCGCTGTGTCGAGCGCGGCGTCTGCACACTCGGACCCGTCGTAGCCGATCACGATCTCCCCGGCCATCAGAGTGCCTCCCCTTCTCGCACGCTTGCGGTTACAGCCATGGTCTGTGGTGTTTCGAACGCCTTGCGACCGAAGAAGCGCTCGTTACCGCCGAGCCGCCACAGGACGAGGACGATCAGGCCGAGGAGCATGAACGCGAGCCCGATCGCGAGCGGCACGCCCATCCCGAGGATGGCCTGGCCCGAGTACGAAGCCTCGGGGTCGGAGAGATCCATCACCGAGCGCACGAGCAGGAACGCGAGGATCACGGCACCGCTGACGGGCGCCACGCCGATGAAGAGGAAGTTCTTCACCGACTTCGTCAGCTCGTGCCGGTGGAACACCGCGCAGGCGATCCCGGTGAGCCCGTAGTAGAAGGCGATCATCAGCGACAGCGCGCTGAGCGTGTCGAACAAGAAGTTCTCCGACGCGATGTTGAGCGGCACGTACCAGGCGATGGCCAGAGCAGCGATCACGATCGTCGAAAACGCCGGGGTGCGGAAGCGCGGATGCACCTTCGCGAACGCAGCCGGGAGAGCCCCCTGCCGGGCCATCGAGAACGAGGTGCGCGAGGCCGGGATGATCGTGGTCTGCGTCGAGGCGAGCGCGGACGTTACTACGGCGAGCACGACGAGCTTGTCCCAGCCTCCACCGAGGACGTCGGTGGCGAGGGTGCTGAGGATGCCCTCGTCGTCGTCGAACTCGCCCAGCGTGTCGAGTCCGGCGTAGCCGACGACCGCGGCGCCAACCGCGAGATAGGTGACGAGCAACACGACCGTGCTCACGATCGCCGCCATGCCGGGCGCGCGGGCGCTGTCGCGTGTCTCCTCGGTGAGGTTGACCGAGCTCTCCCAACCCCAGTAGATGAAGACCCCGATCAAGAGCGCCGAGACGAGCGCGGAGAAGCCACCGTCGGCGCCGAACGGGTTGAACCAGCTGCCTGACAGCTTCGCGGAACCCTCCGGGGCATCGCCCGAGTAGATCTTGACGAAGGCGACGATCGCGAACAGGAGCAATGCCCCGACCTGACCGATGATCATGACCGTCTGCAACTTGGCCGAGAGCTCGGTGCCCGCGATGCAGACCAGCGTGAGCAGGATGATGAACGCGACCGCAAGCACCATCACCGCGGCCTTCGAGCCGGCCGCGCCGTCCGCGCCGATCAGCAGGTACGTGTAGCGGGCGCCGACATCGGCGAGCGAGCCTACGACGAGGATGCCGGTGGTGCAGATGGCCCAGCCGCCGATCCAGCCGAGCCACGGGCCCATCGCGCGCGTCACCCAGGAGAAGCTCGTGCCGGCGTCCTGGTCGGCCCGGTTCATGTAGAAGAAGGCGGCCGCGATCAGGAACATCGGCACAAAGGAGGCGAGAAGCGCCCCGGGCGCCTGCAGCCCCACGATCACGGCCACCGACCCGATCACGGCGGCGAGCGAGTACGCCGGTGCCGTCGAGGCAAGGCCGATCACGAGCGCGTCGAGGAAGCCGATGGCCTCGTGATCGAGCTCGACCTCCTTGGCGGCGGGCGCCGGTTGCGCGATCCCGGTTGCTTCCACTTGTCCTCCTTGCTCGTGAGAGTCAGCGAGCCTACAGCGGACGCGGGCGTGGATCAAACCGGCGGCATGCGATAGAACACCCGCATGCGCATTCTCGTCATCGGCACGGGCGGTGTGGGATCGGCGTTCGCGGGCATCGCCGCGCGGCGCGCGTTCTTCGAACACTGCGCGCTGGCCGACTACAACCCGGCCCGTCCCCAGGAGGTGGTGACGGAGCTTGACGACGGTCGCTTCAGCGCCCATCAGATCGACGCCTCCAGCAAGGACGCCATCGTCTCACTGATCCGCGAGACGAATACCGACGCGATTCTCAACTCGGTCGACCCGCTGTTCAACGTGCCGATCTTCGACGCGGCCTACGAGGCCGGGATCACCTACCTGGACATGGCGATGACGCTCTCCGAGCCCCACCCCACGAACCCATTCGAGGAGTGCGGCGTCAAGCTCGGCGACTACCAGTTCGAGCGCTCCGCCGCCTGGGAGGAGAAGGGCCTGCTGGCGCTCGCCGGCATCGGCATCGAGCCGGGAGCCGCAGACGTCTTTGCCCGCTATGCGGCCGACAACCTGTTCTCCGAGATCGACGAAGTGGGGATCCGGGACGGCTCCAACCTCGTGGTCGAGGGGTACGACTTCGCTCCCTCCTTCTCCATCTGGACGACGATCGAGGAGTGCCTGAACCCGCCCGTGATCTGGGAGAAGGATCGCGGCTGGTTCACGACCGCACCCTTCTCGGAGCCCGAGGTCTTCGACTTCCCCGAGGGGATCGGCCCCGTCGAGTGCGTGAACGTGGAGCACGAGGAGGTGCTGCTCGTGCCGCGCTGGATCGACTGCAAACGCGCCACCTTCAAGTACGGGCTCGGCGACGAGTTCATCGACGTGCTGCGGACGCTGCACAAGCTCGGCCTCGACAAGAAGGAGAAGATCCGCGTCAAAGGCGTGGATGTGGCGCCGCGAGATGTCGTCGCCGCTTCGTTACCGGATCCGGCAACGCTTGGCGATCGCATGTCCGGTAAGACCTGCGCAGGAACGCTCGTGACCGGTCTCGGCAAGGACGGCAAGCCGCGGAAGACCTACCTCTACCACGTGATCGACAACGAGTGGTCGATGCGCGAGTACGGCTCGCAGGCCGTGGTCTGGCAGACGGCGCTCAATCCGGTCGTGGCGCTCGAGCTGATCGCGCACGGCGCCTGGGCGGGCAAGGGCGTGCTCGGCCCGGAGGCTCTCGAGCCGCAGCCGTTTCTCGATCTGCTCGCGGAGTACGGGGCGCCACACGGGCAGCTCGAGCTGACTCCCTGAGCGCGGTGCCCGCAGACGCGGTCACGGAGGAGGACGCGGCACTGCTGACCGCGCACGCGCTGGGCGTCCTCGACGCCGAGGAGGCGCTGCTCGCAGACCGCTTGATCGCGTCGAGTGAAGCCTGCGCCGCGCTGTTCGAGGAAGCCCTGGAGACGGCCGCGCTCCTTGCGGTGGCGGTCGAGGAGGTCGCGCCGGATCCGGCGTTACGGGAACGGATCCTCGACGCGATACGGCGCGAACGCGGCGACTGATGGCCAGCGTCCTCCTGATCGACGACGACCGGGCGCTGCGCAAGCTGGTTCGGGCGTACCTCGAAGAAGAGGCGATCGCGGTCGCCGAAGCAGGCTCCGGAGAGGACGGGCTGGCCCACCTCGAGCGATCGACGCCCGATCTGGTGCTGCTCGACGTCCGCCTGCCGGGCATCGACGGCTTCGAGGTGCTGCGCCGTCTCGAGCAGCGCGGCCGACCGGTGCCCGTGATCATGGTCACCTCACTCGAGGACGAGCTCGACCAGCTCGTCGGCTACCGCCTGGGCGCGATCGACTACGTCATCAAGCCCGTCTCGCCGAAGGTGCTGGCGGCGAAGGTGAAGGCGTTCGTCTCGCGGGTCGCTCCCCGCGAAGCCGTGTCCCGCACCGTGTGCGGCGACCTCGTGATCGAGCACGACGCGAATCGCGCACTCGTCGGCGGCACCGAGCTGCCCTTGACCCGGCGCGAGCTCCTGTTGCTCCGCGCCCTCGCTGCCCACCCCGGCTGGGTGTACCCGCGCGACCATCTGCTGCTGGAGGTGTGGGGCATCGACGGGGCGGCCATCGAGACGCGACTCGTCGACCAGCACGTGGCCAACCTCCGCAAGAAGCTGGCCGACGTAGGAGCCGATCGGATGCTCCAGACCGTCCGCGGCATCGGCTACCGCCTCATGGCGCCTTCCCGGGATCCTTGACAGTTCCTAGACATTCGCGCGACGAACCACGGACAGACGAGGTCTAGCCTGCCCACATGAGCACCCTGTCGCTGGCGGAGGCGACGTTCGCCTCGTATGGCCTCGCGTTGCGAGTCACAGGTGATACACGGGTGGCCATGGCGGCGGTGGCCGGGGCGGCGCGCGTCGCCACGGATCCTGGCACGCTCGTCCGTCTTTCCCGCCGCGCGGCGCGCCGCATGCGACAGGACGCAATCGCACAGGTGCAGCGGCCGGTGGCACTTGCCGCCCTCGACGACCGTCAGTGGGCGGTCGTGGAGCGGATCGCGCTGCGCGCAATGACGGTTTCCGAGGCGGCGGAGGAGCTGGGGCTGGGCAAGCTCGAGGTGCTGGCGCTGCTACGCGGCGGACTCGCCGCCGCCGGAGGGATGCTCCGGGGCGAGGGGCAACTCGACGACCACCCGGAGGCCCCTCGGGTCGGCATCGTCAAGCGTCACCTCGCCGCCCGCTGCCTCGACGATGCGCCGCACGATCGGCAGCCCAAGGCCGCTGCCGGCGCCGGCCTCTCTGGCTGAGCTGCCGCGGAAAAAGCGGTCGAAGACACGGTCGCGCTCCTCCGGCGGCAGCCCCGGCCCGTCGTCCTCGACGGTGAGGCGCGCAATGCCGACTCGCTCGACGAGGACTCTGATGCGGGATCCGCCGCCATGCTGTGCCGAGCGCAGCGCGTTACGGACCAGGTTGACCAGGACCTGCTCGAGCCTGCGCCGTGATGCCGTCACCGGGGCGTGCTCCGCTTCGTACTCGAGCACGAGGCCGGACGACTCCGTGAGCGGTCGCATCCGCTCCACCATCTCCTTGGCGACGGCGCCGAGATCGACGGTTGCGACGTCGCTCTCGAGCGTCCCGGCTTCGAGCCGCGTCAACTCCACGATGTCGTCGAGTAGGCCGATCGCGCGACCCGCCTCGCGGCGAACGAGCCCCAGCTGCTCGTCGGTGCGGTCGAGGACCCCGTCCAGCATGGCCTCCGCGTAAGCGTCGATCACCTGCAGCGGCGCGCGAATCTCGTGCTGCAGCTCCTCGGCGAGCTGCAGGCGGCGGCGTTCGGCATCGTCGAGCGCCGCCAGTGCCTGCTCGAGGCCCTCGGCCGCTCGCTCGCGCGCGAGCTCGTGTCCGAGCAGCGTGGCCAGCAGCTCCAACAGGGCTTGCTCGTCGTCGGTCCAGCTTCTCGGGGTGAGCTCGTGGAGGCAGAGCGTCCCGAAGAAGGTGCCGTCCGGGAGGCGAACATCGCGAGTGCAGAAGGCGAGGACGTCCCAGTCGACGCCGAGCTGCCCTTTCAGCCGCTGCCAGCTCGACCAGATCGCCGGCACCTCGCGGGTGTCCGCGATCGTGTTCGGCGCCTCACCCGCATGGTGCCGCGAGCAGAGGCTCCATTCCCAGGGGATCGCGTCGTCACGGCTGAGCGGCGCCTCCGGTCGCTTCTCCAGGCCGCGAAAGACGTACCGGCCGTCGTCGGTAACCTCCGAGACCACGGTGACGTCGGTTCCGGACACCCGCTGCGCCAACTCCGCCACCACGGCGATCGCCTCCGCGCTCGACGCCAGCGTGCGCCGTCCGAGCTCGGCGATGGCGTGCAGCGCAATGGTCTCCACGGCCGGGACGATAGAGGGAACAATCCGCTGATGGCCGAGATCCGCCTCCGCGCCCCGCTGTCGGAGCTGGCGGGTGGTCGATCGCACGCAGTCGACGGGGAGACGGTCGGCGCGGTTCTCGCACGGCTCGAAGGTGAGCGCGCCGCGGTGAGGGGCTGGATTCTCGACGAGCGCGGACGGATCCGTCAGCACATCAACGTCTACGTCAATGGTTCCCAGGCGAGCGAGGAGACGCCCGTCGACACGAGCGACCGGGTGCACGTGCTACCCGCGATCACAGGAGGGTGAGATGACGCAGCTGCTGCTCGGAACGCGCAAGGGCCTGGTTGTGCTCGAGGGGGAGCCGGACGCCGGCTTCGAGGTCGCACACCGGGCTTTCCCAGGTGAGTCGGTGGAGTACGCGATGCGGGATCCGCGTACCGGCCGCTACCTCGCTGCGACGACGACGTGGTTCTACGGCCCGAAGCTGTGGGTCACCGACGACCCCGCCGGTGAGTGGGAGCAGGCTCCCGGTGTCGAGCTGCCGGAGGGCGGTGACGCCTCCCTTGCCAGAATGTGGGTGATCGAGCCCGGCGCGGCCGACGGTGTCCTCTACGCGGGGGGCGATCCGGGGGTGCTCTTCGAGAGCCACGACGGAGGGCTCTCGTGGGAGCTCAACGCCGGCCTGTGGGAGCACGAGACGCGACCGGAGTGGCAACCCGGCGGCGGCGGGCTGTGCCTGCACACGATCGTGCCGTGGCCGGACGACCCGGCGCGGCTGATGGTCGCGATCTCGGCCGTAGGCGTCTGGCTGACGGAGGATGCCGGGAAGAGCTGGCACTACTCGAACAGCGGAATCGTGGCCGACTACATGCCCGAGGAGGCGAAGGGCGCACCGATCGGGTACTGCGTGCACAACGTGCGCCGGTCACCCGCCCGGCCCGAGCGGCTGTTCATGCAGTTCCACGGCGGCGTCTACCGCTCGGACGACGCGGGAGGATCGTGGGCGAACGTAGGACTCGACAGCGGGCTGCCCTCCGACTTCGGCTTCCCGATCGTCGTCGACCCCGCCGATCCTGACAGCGCGTACGTGATCCCGCTCGACGGAGCGGGCGACCGGGTCACGCCCGGCGGCGCGGTACGCGTCTTCCAGACCCGCGACGGCGGAGCCTCGTGGACATCCTCGAGCGAGGGCCTGCCTCAGGAGCATGCCTGGCTGACCGTGCTCCGGGAGGCCTTCGACACGCATGGCAGCGGATCCGGGCTCGAGCTCTACTTCGGATCCACGTCGGGTGAGGTCTACGGATCGGGCGACGCCGGGACGACGTGGTCGCGTGTCGCGCAGAGCCTGCCCCCCGTGTACTCGGTGCGCACTGCCTGATCGTCCTGATCCCCCAACCGAGCCCGTTTTCGTGTGCCCGGGACCTTGACTTCTGGTGTCCGGCGGCCGACAACAAGAGCATGCGGCACACACCTCGCTGGCTCAAGTTGATCGCGCTCTTCAGCCTCATCGCGGAGGCCGGAGCGGCGGCAGCGGTGTTCTGGCACGCAGGGCCGCGCACCACCCGCCCCTGAAGCCGACCCTCCCCCACTCGCCCGGATCGTTCCATCAGGCGCGGGCGGTGCATCCTGCCCGGCCTGCCAGGCCGCTCCCCGACCGGGTGCAGAACCCCCGCAAACCATGGGGGCCCCACCCCCGGTCGGTGCGCTCCGCACACGGGACAGGTCGAAAAGGCCACCAGCCTTCCCGACCTGTCCCGCGCACGACCTGACAACCCCGGCAGGCGCCCCGCGATCACGCCTCATGAACGATCCGGCCTCGCCACGCAGTCGTTTGCATGGCACACTGTTCGTGTACCTGCGACAGGAGAGGAGGAGATAGACCAATGGATGCCCGATCGTTTCTCCCCCGCCGTGTCGCGGGACGCGAGTAGAGCCGTCGTCACGGCTCCCCGGCGCGCCCGCACGCATTCCGTCGTGTCGGAAGGAGCCTGAGTCTTGCCCGATCTTCACACCCTCGGCTGGGACGACCAGTACGAGGAAGCATTCGCACCACACCACGCCGCGGGTTTCGTCCCCGCGCGCGTCGCCGTGCAACACCGCGGCGCCTATGACGTCCTGACCGCGGAGGGTGAGCGGCGGGTCGAGGTGCTGCCGCGAATCGTCCGTGACAGCGTGACGATCGCCGACCTCCCGGCAGTCGGTGACTGGGTGGCCATCGAGCCCGACGGCGAAGACCGGGGCGTGATCCACGCCGTGCTGCCACGACGCACGAAATTCTCGCGGCTGGCAGCGAGCGCAGGTGACAGCACGGACGAGCAGGTTCTGTCGGCCAACATCGACGTCGTGTTCATCGTCACCTCGCTCAACGAGGATCTCAACCTTCGCCGTCTAGAGCGCTACCTGATCCTTGCTTGGGAGAGCGGCGCCCGACCGGTGATCCTGCTGACGAAGGCCGATCTGGTCGACGACCCCGCCGCGCTCGTCGGAGAGGTGGAGGCCGTTGCCACAGGTGTCCCCGTCCACGTCGTGTCGGCGCTTCGCGGCGACGGGGTCGAGCTCGTCCGCTCCGAGGTGCGGGCCGGGCACACGGCAACCCTCCTCGGTTCGTCCGGTGTCGGCAAGTCCACGTTGCTGAACGCCTTGCTGGACGAGGAGCGGATGGAGACGCAAGGCCTGCGTGCCGACGGCAGGGGGCGCCACACGACCCGACGCCGGGAGCTGACGTTGCTCCCCGAGGGTGGCATGGTGATCGACACGCCGGGAATGCGCGAGCTGCAGCTCTGGATCGGGGACACCGGGCTGGAAGGGACGTTCGACGACGTCACCTCACTCTTCGAGCACTGCCGTTTCAACGATTGCGCCCACGAAACGGAGCCCGGGTGCGCCGTGCAGGCGGCACTCGCGGACGGATCGCTCGAGCCCGAGCGCTGGGAGAGCTATCGCAAGCTCGAACGGGAGATCGCCGCGCTCGAGCGCCGGCTCGACAAACGAGCCCAATCCGATCAGCGCCGCCGCTGGAAGGTGATGACCAAGGCCTATCGCACGCGGCCCGACAAGCGACGCTAGCCCGCCGCTCCGTCCACACTCACCCCCGAACCTTGCTTCAGCAAAGCTTCCCCCGTGCCGGCACACCCACACCCGAGCCTTGCTTCAGCAAGGCTTCCCCCTGCCGACGCACCTCCACCCGAGCCTTGCTTCAGCAAGGCTTCCCCCTGCCGGCGCACTACCCACCTTGCGCGAACAAGCCAGTCTGAAGACCGGCTCGAGGCCGGCTCGCCACGGTTGGACAGCGTGCAGGCAGTACGTGTGTGCTCCGCCCGCATGGCACGTGACGGCTCCTTCCCGCCTGCGCGAGAGGCGTAACCGCTACGCGCCGTGCGGGCTGAGCCCACACGTGCACCCGGTCAGGAAGCGCGGTTCGCCGCTCCGGGTGTCGGGGCGGTCGAGAGGCCCCAGTCCGTGGCCGCATTGTTCGTGTCCGCGCGGTCGGCCAGACGTGCCAGGCTCGCCGCCACGGTGTTGGAGTCGGCGACGCCGACCGCCAGCGGCGTGCCCTCTACGAGGTCGTACGTCCGGCCGGCGATGACCGCTGCCCGGATCTCGCCCTCGTACGACAGCGCGTCGATGAGCGCACCGGATGCCGTGTCGAGGAGCGCGAGCCCGTCAGGTGCCCCGTTCTGGGGGTCGATGTCGACCACCAGGTACCCGCCTGCCGGAAGCGTTCCCGTCAGCGCTCGCCGGTCGTACTCCGCCGCGTCGCCCCCGTTGACGAGGACGAGCGCGACGCCGTCGAGCGCCACGGGAGAGCTCCCCGTGTTGGCGATCTCCACGAAGCCCGCTCCATCGGCTCCGACCTGGTCGTAGTCGACCTCGTTGATCACGAGGGTCGGGGACCCTGTTGGTGGCGGAGGCGGGGGTGGTGGAGGCGGGGCTGGCGGGGGTGGCGGTGGCGGGGGCGCTGCGCCCTGACAGCGGAGCGTCACCGTCCCGTCTGCGGCAACCGCAACCTGCAGGGTCGCAGCAACCCCGCCGGCCGTGGTGCACCCGCTGCCCGCGAGCGCCGTGAGCGTCACGCTGGCCGCCGGCCCCTCCGCACCGCGAGGTCCGATCGGGCCGGCGGGCCCCGTCTCGCCGCGCTGCCCGGGTGCTCCGGCAGGGCCGGCGGGCCCAGCCAAGCCGGGCGGCCCTGGCGGTCCGGCTGCCCCAGTTGCACCTCGGGCTCCGGAAGGCCCGGCGGGCCCCGCCTGGCCGGCAGCCCCGGTCGCGCCCTGCGGTCCGCGCGGGCCGGGGTCGCCCTTCGCTCCCTGCGGCCCCCGCACGGCCCAGCTGAGCCGCGTCTCTCCGGCCCGGCATCCGACACCGGCGTCCACCACGCGTACGAAGCCGCGCCGGGTCTTGCAAGCCTCTATCGACGCATCGGTTCTGCCGGATACGCCGGCGAGCGAGGCGGCTCCACCGACGAGCGCCGCGAAGCCCACGGCGCCCGCCGCGATCATGGTTCGTCTCACAGATGTCCTCCCTGGTGGTTGTGTCGATCCAGGGTCGCCGCTCGGGTCAGCCGGCGCTAGTGTCCAAAAGAGACAACGCGGCGGGATCCCCGACAACCATGCGCCGGTGTGGACGAATCGTTACGAAACCGGCACAGAAGACATGGGCGGGAGGGCTCTCCCCACCCCTCGCGCCGCGCTACCCCAGGTAGCCGAGGTCGGAATCGCCAACCTCGATGCGCAGATCCTGGTGATGGACGCGCTCCAGCCGGTGCCCGAGCTTGTCCCGTTTGGCCGCGAGATATGCGGCGTTCTCGGTGCGGGGGGTGGCCTCGATCGGGACCTGCTCGACGACCGTGAGCCCGAAACCGGCGATTCCGGCGATCTTCCGTGGGTTGTTCGTGAGGATGCGGATCGTGGACAGCCCGAGATCGGCGAGGATCTGCGATCCGATCCCGTACTCGCGGGCGTCGGCGGGAAACCCGAGCTCGAGGTTCGCTTCGACCGTGTCGAGCCCCTGCTCTTGCAGCTCGTACGCGCGAAGCTTGTTCAGCAGCCCGATTCCCCGGCCCTCCTGGGAGAGGTAGAGGAGCACTCCCCGCCCCTCCGCCTCGATCTGCCGCAGGGCGAGCATGAGTTGCTCGCCGCAGTCGCACCGCAGCGAATGAAAGACGTCGCCGGTCAAGCACTCGGAGTGAACGCGCACGAGCACGTTCTCGGCGCCCACCACATCACCCTTGACGAGCGCCACGTGCTGCTTGCCGGTGAGAAGCTCCTGGTACGCAACGGCCTGGAACTCGCCGACCTCGGTCGGCATGCGCGTCGACACGATCCGCTCCACGAGGCGCTCGGTCTGCCGCCGGTACTCGATGAGATCGGCGACGGTGATCATCTTCAGGCCGTGCTGCTCGCAGAAGGAGATGAGGTCGGGCACGCGGGCCATCGTCCCGTCGCCGTTCATGATCTCGCACACGACCCCGGCCGGCTGGAGGCCTGCGAGCCGCGCGAGGTCGACCGCGGCCTCGGTCTGGCCGGTGCGCTGCAGCACGCCCCCGGCCCGCGCGCGCAACGGAAACACGTGACCGGGCTGGACGAGGTCCTGCGCGCCTTTGCTCGGGTCGACGGCGACCTGGATCGTGTGCGAGCGATCCCGCGCGGAGATACCGGTCGTGACGCCCTGACGGGCCTCGACGGACACGGTGAACGCTGTCTGGAACGGCGTCTCGTTGTTCGTGGTCATCATTGTGAGGCCGAGCTCGTCGCAGCGTTCCTCGGTGAGGCAGAGACAGATCAGGCCGCGGCCGTGGACGGCCATGAAATTGACGGCCTCCGGCGTGCAGAACTGCGCGGCGATCGTGAGGTCACCCTCGTTCTCGCGGTCCGGATCGTCGACGACGACAACGAACCGGCCCTCGCGGATCTCCTCGATCGCCTCTTCGATGCTTGCGAACGGGCTCGTCACGGCAGGCTCGGGCGTGGAGGCGCTCACGTTCAAATGATACGGGTGCACCGCCGGCATCGGGTCGGTGCAGCGAGGCTCATGCCGATCCCGCGAGCTCGTCGAGGTACGCCCGCGCCCCGTCCGGTGTCATGAACCAGGTTGCGTAGTCCCGCGGGTCGTCGAACCCGTTGACGAAGCGATGCGCGATCCGCTGGTCGCCGCAGGCGGCGCCGAGCATCTCCAGCACGTGCGGTGGGGGAGGCAACAGGAGCGCGTTCGTCCAGTTGACGACGTCCTTCGCGTAGGCCCAGAGCTCCTCGAAGGTGCCTTGCATCCACGCGGCGTCGAAGGGCCCGTCGCCTCGCTCCAGGATCCGCTGCAAGTACACCGCCGCGCCCTTGGCGGCGTTGTTCGAGCCCTGGCCGGTGATGGGGTCGTTGAGCAGCACCGCGTCCGCCATGCCGAGCACGTGGCGGCCCGAGGGAAGCGTGCCGACGGGCTTGCGGACGGTCGGTGGGAAGCGTCCGGCGAGCGTGCCCAGCGGGTCGGTCAGCTCCACCGAACGGCAGCGCTCGCCCTCCCAGGGAAAGAAGGTGTCGAGGATCCATTTCGACTTGGCGAGGTGCTCCTCCGGTGTCGACACGTCTGCCCAGCAGTCCATCGGCCCTCCGGGGACGCCTTCGAAGACCATGATCTCGCACCCACCGCCGATCGTCTCGGCAGGGAACACGAAGTACTCGCCGACGCCCGGGCAGAGGTTGAAACAGACGGCGGAGTACTCCGGGCGCGGCGTCATCCCGGTCACGTAGGTGAGAGCGAGCGCCCGCATCGGCTGATCGAACTGCGATCGCTCCGCATCGCGCTCGAACATCTTCGCGATGTCTCCCTTGCCGGCGGCGACGACGACGAGATCGCTCTGGTCGGCGTACGTCTCGAGATCGGCGACGGACGCCTCGCGCAACACGAGCTTCCCTCCGCTCGCCTCGAAGTGCTCCATCCAGCGCGGGAACTTGATGCGCTGGTCGACCGAGAGCGCGGGCCGGTCGAGCCGGGAGGAGAACTCGATCGCCTTCGTCCCGGCGATCTCGGGATGCGGCACGGAGACGCTGATGCCCTCCACGGGGGGGCACGTGTCGTCCCAGAAGTCGATGCCGAGCGCGCGCTCGTGGTCGAGCGCGTTCGCGAACATGCACTGGCTGGAGGTGACGCGCCCGTTCATGATCTGCTCGGGCGAGCGGTCGGTGACAACGGTCACATCCCAGCCCCCTTGCAGGAGGCCGATACCGAGCTGGAGGCCCGACTGCCCGCCGCCGACGATGGTGATCTTCGACACGCTTGCTCCTTTCGACCGTTCAGTCCGTGAGGAGGGGGATGGCCGGCACCGCCCGCTCCGGGCCCATCGCGGAGTAGCCGCCGTCCACCGCCCAGTCGGCGCCGGTGACGGCGCTGGCGGCGTCGGAGAGCAGGAACGCGACGACCCGCGCGACCTCCTCGGGGTCGCCGACGCGGCCAAGCAGATGGAAGGGCGCGGCCACCCAGTCGGTCTTGGCGCGGTCGCCGCCGGTGAGCTCGTCCATCACCTTCGACCAGGTCCAGCCCGGCGAGACCGAGTTGACGCGGATCCCGTCGCCGGCCAGGTCCATCGCCATGTTCCGGGTCAGCTGCACGATCGCCGCCTTGCTCACCGGGTAGAGCCAGCGGCCGGTCTGCGCGACTTTCGCCGAGATGGAGGAGAAGTTGACGACGGCACCGCCCTGCGCTTTCAGATGGGGATGGGCGGCTTTCACCGTCATCACGGCGCTCACGACGTTGACGTCGAGCGCCTGCAGCCAGTCCGCGCGCGGGGACGCGAACCCGTCGTCGAGGTACGTGCAGGCGAGATTGACGACCGCATGCAGCCCACCGTAGCGCGCGACGGCGGCGGTGACGCAGGCCTCGAGGTCGGCATCCACCGTGATGTCCGTCCGCTGGAAGCAGGCGCGTTCACCGAGCTCTGTTGCGAGCGCCTCCCCGGGCCCCTCGTCGATGTCGGCGATCACGACCGCCATCCCCTGCGCGTGGAGCTCGCGCACCACCGCGCGACCGATCAGCGTCGAGCCGCCCGTGACGAGCGCGACGCGTCCTTCGAGACCCTTCATCGCTCCTCCCGGCTCGCTGTCTCGCTGAGACTAGATGGTTGATCGGTAATTGGGGTGTGTTCGGGGGCGTTCACGACCAAGCAGCGTGTGGTGATCGCCTGTCGCCAGTACCGGAGTTGTACGGGTGACAGGTGAGCGCCGCACGATGCGCCGTGTCGTGGGCGTCATCCGGACGTGCCGGAATTGCCGATCAACCATCTAGCGGCGGCTGGACTGCCGTGTGAGGATGCGGCTCATCGAGTCGCCGCCGCACTCGAGCGCGTCGGCCTCCACCTCCAGCCGCCGCGCCCGCGCCGGGGCGGCCTCGGGAACGATCCCGCGCCGGTCGAGCTCGGCTGCGACGGCCGCAGCGCCGAGCGAGCCGAGCGCGCGATGGAATCCGTCTTCGGCCTCCCGCTCCAGAGCCCGGAAGAAGCTGGGTAGCCAGCGACCTGCGTGATCGCTCAGAAACGCGTTCTCTGCGGATTCGAGCAGGTCACGCTCTTCCTCGGTCACGCCTTCGAGACGGCGGGCACCGAGGAAGGACAGGAACTCCAGCTCACACCCGGCATGGTCGACCTTCTCGTGCGCGGGACCCTGGGATTCCGCCCCGAAGGCGCGGTAGAAACCGGCGACGTCCGCCATCTGGCGCGCCTGGCGGAAGGGGTCGTCCTCGTAGCCGCCCTCGTACGGGGAGACTCGCGGGGTCATGGCGAAGAGTCGCGCCTGGCACGCGGCAACCGTGTCGGCCGTGGTCCGCCCGGCCGCTTCCAGCAACTCCGCCGCACCCTTCGGCGCGTCCGGGATCTCCGCCAGCGCTTCGGCCAGAGCGGCAACCTCCTCGAGCCGAGCCGGCGTCACGGGTGCGAGGGCCAGCGCCAGCAACCGCCAGAGCGCGACGGCGAGGGCGTCGGGCGACGGCACCGTGACGACCGTCAAAGCGTGGCCTCGAGCACCAGCGGCACCCAGTCGGCGTAGTGCTTGCGGCTGCCGCGGTTTCGCTGGTCGCCGCGCCAGACGGCGAATGCGGCCTGCCAGGTCGATCCCGGCTCGAGCCGGTCGCCACCCTCGGGTCGGGCCAGCGGCAGTGAGATGGAGACCGTCCACGTGGCGCCGTCATGGACGCCCTTGCCGGTGGCGTCGCTCGAGGCGATGTGCGTCGAGGTGCCAGGCCCGGCGGCGACGATCTGCTCGACGGACGTCGTCCGCTTCACCTGCGACAGCGGGTTGCCGGCCGTGCGGCCGACCCAGTACAGATCGGCTGTGGCCTCGGGTAGAACGTCGTCGGGCATCACGTCGTGCACGACGTTGGGGTGGATCTGGTCGACGCCCGTCTTGCCCGCCAGGTCGCGCTCCCAGGTGGCGCGCCACTGCAAGATGTGCACGGGAACGTCCCCCGTCCCCATCGTGATCGCAGGATTCGCGTCCTTGCGGACGGGCAGCATCACGGCGACGGCGTCGTGGTAGCGCCCGACACCGTCGAGATCGTCCACGCTTTCGTCCTCCCAGCTCAGCCGGAACGCGAGCCGCTTGCCGTCGTGCAGAGCACGCGCACGCAGCTCCGCCACCGCGAGCGTTTCGAGACGGGGCGGCGCGACCCTCTGCGCCTGCAGGGCAAGCACCACGTCCGGCGCCCCCGCCCACGCCTCCGCCTCCGGATCGGCCTCCGGCACCTTCGAGATGCGCGGCGCGCGAAGCGTGAGCCCCGCGGTGTCGCGCTTCTCTCCGCGGGCCAAGCCGATCACACCCGCCGTTCCGACCGCCGCGGCACCCACCGCCCCGACCGCACCCGCGGCAAGCAGTGCGTCGCGTCGCGTGATCGTCTTCTCGCTGGTGCTCATGCGGTCACCTCACGTGTTGTGCCGGAAACCCGTCACGGGCTCTCCCTGCACCTCGGTCGCGAACTCGAACGGCCGCACGAACGTCGGCTCCCTGAGCGGGACCGCCACGATCTCCTTCCCGTCGGCGTCGTAGCCCCGGGCCACACCCTGCTTCACGTCGAAGGTGTCGAAGATCCGCTCGGTCGAGCCGAAGAGCATGAGCAACCCGAGGAGCTCGGGGTCGTCCTTGGCGTTGCGGTAGGTCTCGATCGCCTCCTCCACGCCCGGTCCGAACATCTGGGTGAGGTAGTCGACGGGCACGTGCACGGGCGGGATGTAGTAGACGTTGGGCTCCAGACCCAGCTGCGGGTAGAGCGGCAGCGCCACCTTCTTGACGTGGACGAGGTAGTCGGCGGGCTTGCGCGGATCGACCTTGTCCGGCGGCGACAGGAAGTTGGTGAGGCGGAGCCGGCCGATGCACGCGGTGGTGCACTGGGTCTGCAGTCCCTGCTCGACCTTGGGGTAGCAGCCGATGCACTTCTCCGAGACGCGCGTCTCGAGGTTGAACATCGTCTTCTTGTAGGGGCACGCGGTCAGGCACTCCTGGTAGCCGCGGCAGCGCTCCTGGTCGACGAGCACGATGCCGTCCTCCGGGCGCTTGTAGATCGCCTCGCGCGGGCACGCGGCCACGCA
>JBJXGY010000215.1:0-6601 GCA_046160185.1 Gaiella sp.
GCGGATGGGGCAGACTCCACCCCGTGAACACGGAGCTGGAGCTCGTCGTGCTCGGCTCAGGGCCGGCCGGGCAGCGGGCTGCGATCCAGGCTGCGAAGCTCGGCCGTTCGGTCGCGCTCGTCGAGCGCCGCGCGATGATGGGCGGCGTCTGCGTGAACACGGGGACGATCCCCTCCAAGACACTTCGCGAGGCCGTCGTCTTCCTCACCGGCATGAGTCAGCGTGAGATGTACGGCGACAGCTACCGCGTGAAGACCGAGATCACCGTCGCCGACCTCCGCCAGCGCACGACCCGCGTGATCGCTCGCGAGGTGGACGTGATCCGCAACCAGTTGCAGCGAAACCACGTCGAGCTGGTACAGGGGACGGCCCGGCTGCTCGACCGGCACACGGTGGCCGTCGCGGACGAAGCCGGTTCGGAGCGAGTGCTGTTCGCCAAGAACATCGTGATCGCCGTCGGCACGTGCCCGGCGCATCCGCCCGAAGTCGACTTCGACGGCCGCACGATCATCGACTCCGACGGCCTGCTCAACCTCGAGCGGATCCCGGACTCGCTCGTGGTGGTGGGCGCCGGCGTGATCGGAATCGAGTATGCGTCGATGCTCGCCGCGCTCGGGACGAAGGTCACCATCGTCGAGCGCAGGCCTCAGATGCTCGAGTTCTGCGACGGCGAGGTGGTGGAGGCGCTTCAGCATCACCTGCGCGATCTCGGTGTCATCTTTCGCTTCGGTGACGCCGTCACCGCGGTCGAGCGGCCGAACGGGGGCGCGCTCACGCACCTCGCCAGCGGGAAGCGCATCGCCGCCGACGCCGTCTTCTATGCCGCCGGCAGGCAGGGCGCCACCGCGCAGCTCGGGCTCGAACAGGTGGGGATCGAGGTGGACGAGCGAGGGCGGATCGCGGTCGGTGCCGACTTCCGCACCGCCGTCGACAACGTCTTCGCCGTCGGCGACGTGATCGGGTTCCCGAGCCTGGCCGCGACGTCGAGCGAGCAGGGCCGGCTGGCCGCCCGTCACGCGTGCGGGGTCGAGGTGGGTGAGATCGGCGCGCTGCTGCCGATCGGCATCTACGCCATTCCCGAGATCAGCTTCGTCGGCCGCACCGAGGAGGAGCTCTCCGCCGCGGGTATCCCGTACGAGACGGGCATCTCGCGTTACCGCGAGCTCGCCCGGGGACAGATCATCGGGGACTCGTACGGGATGCTGAAGCTGCTCGTCTGCCCCGATTCGAGGTGCCTGCTCGGCGTGCACGTGTTCGGGACCGGGGCCACGGAGATCATCCACCTCGGACAGGCAGTGATGGCGTTCGGCGGCACGGTCGACTACCTCGTCGACAGCGTGTTCAACTACCCGACGCTGGCCGAGGCCTACAAGGTCGCCGCGCTCGACGCCACCAACAAGCTGACGGCGCTCCTCCGTCTCACCGGGTGACGGCGTCGCGGGGACCGCCCTCGCGTCGCGTTTCAGTTGCAAGGTGGTGACGAGGCGGTTGCCGTTGCTCGCCGAGAGCTGAAATCACCCCTCGGCTGTCCGCTGTCCTGGCTACACGTGGAGGTGATGCCAACGCGGGCCGACCTCCACGTTCACACGCGGTTTTCCACCGATAGCGGGAACTTCGCGCTCCGCCGGGCACGCCTCGGTGAGTCGTACACGGATCCGGAGAGGGCCTACCGCGTCGCCAAGCAACGAGGAATGCGGTTCGTCACGATCAGCGACCACAACACGGTCGCCGGCGCGCTTCGCATCGCGCACCATGAAGATGCATTCCTCTCGGTCGAGGTCACGACCCGGTTCCCGGAGGACGACCTCCCGCTGCACGTGCTCGTGTGGAACCTGAGCGAGGAGGACCATCGCGACCTGCAGCCCTACCGCAGCTCGGTCTACGAGTTGCAGGCCTTTCTCGCCGAGCGGCGACTGCTGCACGGGCTGGCGCATCCGCTCTACCGGATGGGACCGCCGATCACCGTGTCCCACGTGGAACGGATGATGCTGCTGTTCGGGACCTGGGAAGGCCGGAACGGTGGCCGGCCTCGCGAGCACAACGACACCGCCTGCCGCCTCGCGCGCTGGGTGTCGCCCGGCTACCTCGAGAAGCTCGCCGAGCGCCACGAGCTCGCTCCGCGCCACGGCGGGTGCATCACCCTCGTCGGCGGTTCCGACGACCACGGTGCGCTCGACATCGCCACCACCTGGACCGACGTCGAGGCCGAGGCGGGCTCGGTCGAGGAGCTCCTTGCCGCGATCGCGCGGGGCGACGCGGTCGCCCGCGGCGCGCACGGCTCAGCCGAGAAGCTCGCGCACGCGATCATGGCGCTCTTCGGCAACGCCTACCGGGAAAGCGGGGGCGCGCTGGCGGCGCCGCTCGACTCTCTCGTCGCCCACCTCTTCGACACCGACGCGGACGACCCCGAGAGCCGTCACCGCGAGATCACCGACAGCGGCGGCGCGATCACCCGCTGGCTCGGGGAGCGCGCCCGGGAGGGCGGGCTCGAGCTGGACTCGATCCCGGATCTCGGCGCCCGCCTCGCCCGCCTCGCGTTCGCCGCCGCCGTCCAGCTGCCGTTCCTCGCCACCGCCCACCACCACGCTGGCGCACGCCGTGATCTCCGCCGGCTCCAGGAGGAGTTCTACGGCGAGGCGATCTCGTCACGCGAGCCCCGCGCGCTGATCTTCACCGACACCATCACCGAGACCAACGGGGTGGCAGGCACGATGCGTCGCCTCGCCGGCCTCCACGACGCACGGATCGGCGTCGTCTCCGCGTCCACCGGAGCGGTGCCGGAGGGAACGCACGCGCTCGTGCCCGAGTGGTCGCTGCCGCTGCCGACATCGGAGCACATCGATCTCCACTTCCCCAACCTGCTCGAGGTGCTGCGTCTCGTACAGGAGCTGGAGCCGGACGTGATCCAGCTCGCCACCCCGGGCCCGGTTGGCTTGTGCGGTCTCGTGGTGGCAAAGCTGGTCGGGTTACCGGTGATCGGCTCGTATCACACGGAACTCGGGCCGTACGCGCTGCATCTCACGCGCGACCTCGTGGTGGCGGAGGCGATCGGGATGTACGTCGACTGGTTCTACGGCCGCTGCGACGCGACACTGGCGCCGACGACCACGGTGGCCGAGCGCCTCGTCGAACGGGGCGTATGCGCGCGCGAGCTGATCTGGGCCCGTGGTGTCGACGGCGAGTTGTTCCGCCCCGACCGGCGTGACTCTGCCCGCCGGTCGTCCCTCTACGGCGACGCCGAGCTCGTGCTGCTGTCGGTCGGCCGCGTCTCCGCTGAGAAGCGGCTCGACGTGCTGCTCGAGGCCTACCGGCGCCTGGCGTCCATACGGCAGGTCGTGCTCGCGATCGTCGGCGACGGGCCTGAGCGCCAGACCCTGGAACGCGAGGCGCCGTCCGGCACCCTGTTCCTCGGCGAGCTCCAGGGGGACGAGCTGGCCGACGCGTACGCGAACGCCGACGTCTTCTGCTTCCCGAGCACGACCGACACGTTCGGACAGGTGCTGCTCGAGGCGGGGGCTTCCGGGTTGCCGGTCGTCGCCGCGGCCACCGGTGGCGCGCTCGATCTGGTGCGCCCCGGGATGACGGGCGTGCTCGTCGATCCGGACGATCCAGTACGCCTGGCCGAGGCACTCGAGTCGCTGGCGGATGCCCCGGCCCTGCGGCGCTCGCTGGGGAAGGCCGGGCGCGACGCCGCGCTCGAGCGGACGTGGGAGCGCTCGTTCGAGCAGCTCCGCGAGGCCCATCGGGCCCTGCTCGGCCGCGAGCGCACACCCTCGCGGAACGGCAGCGTGACGAGGTCCTTGACTTGACGGATGCGTCGGGCCTGGCACGCTGTTGCGATGCCCACCCCGACGCAGATCTTCGTGCCCGGCTTCGCCGCTCGCTGCGACGCATACGCCGCGGGGCTGCCGGAGGGGTGGACGCCGGTGCAGCCCCCGCTTGCCGAGGGCGGCGGCTCGGTGCGTGCGCTGACGAGCTGGCTGATCGGGGAGCTCGAGCGGCGCCCCGGCCCCGCGCTCGTCGCGGGACATTCGATGGGCGGCGCCCTCGCGGTGCTGGCCGCGGCGGAGCGCCCCGAGCTCGTCTCGGGGCTGATCCTGATCGCGCCTGCTGGGTTGCCACTGGCCAAGCCCGTCCCCGCGTGCGTTCGCGACTTCCTCGTCCAGCTCGCACGCGGCACGCACCGCGTGCGGCACGTCCTCGCCTCGGCGCTGGAGCTCGCGAGGGACCCGCGGGCGACGAGGAGGCTGATCGGGGAGTTGCGGCAGCTCGATCTCTCGCTGGAGCTGCGGCGCCTCCGGCGACGCGGAATGCCGGCCGCAGTGGTCGGTTGCCCCGAGGACACACTCGTGACGCAGGAACACTGCCGCCGCGTCGCCTCGCTGCTGGGGGCGCGCTACCGCGAGGTCGTCTCCGCGTCCGGGCATGTCTGGCCGGTCTCGACGCCCGCGGTGCTGGGCCGCACGCTAAGGCCCTGTGTCCTCGGGCGCCGCACTCTTACGTAAGAATGTGCTTACATAAGGGGGATGGACGCAGCCTTGCGAGCGCTCGCCGATCCCAGCCGCCGCCGGATCCTCCGGCTCGTGCGGGGGCGTGAGCTTCCGGCGGGCGCGGTCGCGGCCGAGTTTGAGCTCAGCCGCCCCGCCATCTCACAGCACCTCCGGGTGCTCAAGGAGGCCGGGTTGCTCAGCGAGCGGCGGGTGGCGACGAGCCGGCTCTATCGGGCGCGCGAGGAGGCGCTGCAAAGCCTGATCGGGGAGCTGGAGACGTTCTGGGATGTGGCCCTCGCTGACCTCAAGCGCGAGGCCGAGAAGGATCAACGCGCAAAGGAGCGTGGTGCATGAGAAGCCCCGTGTCAGACATTCCCCTCGCGTCGTGTGCCTGCGGGCGGCCGCTTCAGGGGGCGCAAACATGAGCGAGACCGAGGTGAGACGGACGGTCGAGATCGAGGCGGCGCCGGGCGTCGTGTGGGAGTTCCTCGTCGACCCCCTGAAGATGCGAAGGTGGATGGGCAGCGCGGCCACGCTCGACCCGCGGCCCGGCGGCGTGCTCGACGTGCAGGTGGTGCCCGGCGCCCGAGCGCTCGGCACGTACATCGAGGTCGACCCGGTGAGCCGGGTCGTCTTCACCTGGGGCTGGGAAGGGGCGGAGCCGGCCCCGGGGACGACGACGGTCACCGTCACGCTCGAGCCGGCCGGCACCGGGACGCGGCTCACGCTCGTCCACGACGGGCTCGACGCCGAGGCGGCGTCCAAGCACGAGGTCGGCTGGACGAAGTACCTCGCACGGCTCGCGGTCGCGGCGAGCGGCGGCGACCCGGGTCACGACGCGATGACGACTCGAACGGAAGGAGTGACGGCATGAGCACCGCACAGGCGATCGGGACACGGGAAGAGTGGCGCGAGGCGCGGGTGCGCCTGCTGCAACGGGAGAAGGAGCTGACGAAACTCCACGACGAGCTCGCCGCGGAGCGCCGGCGACTGCCCTGGGTGCGAGTCGAGAAGGAGTACCGCTTCGCGACGCCCGACGGCGAGAAGACCCTGGCTGAGCTCTTCGACGGCAGCTCCCAGCTCGTCGTCTACCACTTCATGCTGGGCCCCGAGTGGACGGAAGGCTGCCCGTCGTGCTCGTTCTGGGCGGACACGTTCGCCGGTGGCATCCAGCATCTTCGGCAGCGCGACGCGACGATGATCGTGGTCTCACGCGGTCCGCTGGAGGTGATCGAGGCGTACCGGAAGCGCATGGGGTGGGACTTCACCTGGGTCTCCTCGGCCGGGTCCGACTTCAACTTCGACTACGGCGTCTCGGCCACGCCGGAGCAGCGCGAGAGCGGCGGCGAGTACAACTTCCGGCACCTGGACACGCTGGGCGAGGAGCTGCCCGGGCTCAGCTGCTTCGTGCTCGGTGACGACGGCACCGTGTACCACACGTACTCCTGCTACGGGCGAGGCCTCGACATCTTGAACGGCGCGTACCAGGTGCTCGATCTCACCGCCAAGGGCCGCGACGAGGACGGTCTGGAGTGGCCGATGGCCTGGCTGCGGCGGCACGACCGCTACGAGGAGCCCGTCGCGACCTGAGATGGTCGTCGACGTCCTCACCGAGATCACGATCGACCGGCCGCCCGCGGAGGTGGCCGCGTTCGCGGGCGATCCCGGCAACGCCCCGCGGTGGTACGTCAACATCAAGCAGGTCGAGTGGAAGACGGAGCCGCCGCTCCAGGTCGGCTCGGAGCTGGCCTTCGTGGCGCGGTTCCTGGCCAAGACGCTCGTCTACACGTACACAGTGGCGGAGCTCGTTCCGGGCGAGCGGCTGGTGATGCGGACCGCGCAGGGCCCGTTCCCGATGGAGACGACCTACACGTGGGAGCCGGCGGCCGGCGGGGGCACGCGGATGACCTTGCGCAATCGCGGCGAGCCGGCGGGGTTCTCGCGACTCATGGCGCCGTTCATGACCCGCGCCATGCGGCGGGCGAACACGAGGGACCTGCGCGCGTTGAAGCGGCTGCTGGAGGCTGCAGACGCGCCTGAGTCATAGCCCGATCCGGGCCTCAGCTCGCCCGGCGCATGGTGATCGTGAGGCCGGTGCCCGGCCCGCTCGG
>JBJXGY010000216.1:0-21480 GCA_046160185.1 Gaiella sp.
TGACGAACTCGGGCGGCCCGCCGATCGTGCTCGCGATCACGGAGCGCGCGGAGGCCATCCCCTCCAGGGCGGCGAGCCCGAAGGGCTCCACGAGGCTCGGCTGGCAGAGGACGTCGCATGCGGCCACCCAGCGCGGGACGAG
The DNA here is from genome assembly GCA_046160185.1 of Gaiella sp. Lineage (GTDB taxonomy): Bacteria > Actinomycetota > Thermoleophilia > Gaiellales > Gaiellaceae > Gaiella. Next base: position 143 of record JBJXGY010000216.1, read on the forward strand.
CTCGTGGGCGACAGAACCGGCGAGGATGATCCCGGAGCGCCCTTCGAGCGCGGTGCGCAGCGGCCCGTCGCCGACGAACGCGAGCGACCCCTCGCCCCGCTCCTCGAACGCGCGCGCGAGCCGCAACACGTTCTTGCGTTCGCTGAGCGAGCCCAGGCAGAGGTAGCCCGTTCCCTCCGGGTGCCAATCGACGGCATCCCGCGCCGCCGCCTGATCGGCCGGAAAGAAGCGGTCGGTGTCGACGCCGCAGTCGATCACCTCGATCTTCTCCGCCGCCGCGGGCACGGCGGCGACGAGGCGGTCGCGCAGCCAGCCGGAGACCGCGATCACCGCGCGCGCCCGTCCGACAGCCTGCGCGGTCAGCCGGCGGATGACGGCGTTCGTGCGTGCGTTCTCCACGTCCTGACCGTGCGCGGTGAGCACGACGGGTGCGCCTCCGGCCACCGTGGCGAGCCAGCCGGCCGGAAACAGGAAGTGCGCGTAGACCACGTCCGGACGAAAGCGGCGTGCAGCGCGGACGACGTCCGCAGCCAGGGCGAGGTGCCGCCCGTGACCGCCCGGCCGGTCGACCACGGCACGGTCGAAGCTGTGGCCGCGTGCGACGAGTGCGCGCTCCAGCTCCGCCACGAAGGAGCCGAGCGCCGGCGCGTTCGCACTCGGGTACATCTGCGAGACGAGCAGGATGCGCACCGGCGCTGCGCCCTACCGCGCGGACGCTATTGCGACCACGACGTCGGCTCGCGGTCCCAGCGATGCTCGCGAAGCGCGGCGACGAGCTCGGGCGGGAGCGGGCCGCGGGCGGCGGCGTCGGCGTTGGCGTTCACATGCGCGCGCGATCGCATGCCCGGGATCACGGTGTGGACGTCGGGGTTGGAGAGGATGAAGCGAAGCGCCAGCTCCGCCATCGTCATCCCCTCCGGCACCAGCGGGCGTAGACGCTCGACGTGCTCGACCGTGGCGGCCAGGTTCTCAGGCACGAAATACGTGTTCCGCCAGTCGCCCTCGGGCCAGCGCGACTCCACCGTGAGATTCCCGATCAGCGAGCCCTCGTCGAACGGGACGCGCGCGACGACGCCGATGTCGAGCTCGCGGCAGGCGGGGAAGAGCTCGTCCTCGGGTGCCTGGTCGAAGACGTTGTAGATCACCTGCACTGCATCCACCAGCCCGGTCCGCAGGGTGCGGAGGGCGTTCCACGGCTCCCAGCGGTTGATGCTGACACCGACGGCACCGACCCGGCCCGCCTCCCGCAGCTCCGTGACCGCTCGCTGCCAGCCCGGGTCGTCCGCCCAGTCGTCCTCCCAGACGTGGAACTGCAGGAGGTCGATCGTGTCTACCCCCAGGTTGCCACGGCAGAGCTCCTCGTATTCGTGGATGTACTCCGGTGGGAAGACGTCGGCGATCGCGAAGCCGCGGCGGCTCGGCCAGACCCGGTTCTTCGGCGGGATCTTGGTCGCCGCGTACAGGCGCCGCTCCGGGTTGGCGCGCAGCAGGTCGCGCAGGATGTTCTCGCTTCGACCCTCCCCGTACCCCCAGGCGGTGTCGTAGAACGTGACGCCGCGGTCGACGCAGAGCTGCAATCCGGCAGTCGCCTCGTCCGTGTCGGTGCCCGTCCAGCCCGCGACGCCCCACATGCCCACGCCCAGCTCACCGACCTCCCAGCCGGTGCGCCCGAAGCGCCTCGTCCTCACGGCCGGGTGACCTGGAGGATCCCCAGACACATCTCGTCGGTCGTGCCCTCGCCCCAGAGGATGTAGCGCGGCTTCCTGGCGGCGGTCGTCGTTGCGTCGCGGCGCAGGCGCTGGTCGTGCGTGCAGCTGACGCGCACCACGTCGCCGGGTGAGGCGGTCACCGCCTGCCGGAGCTGGTAGGAGGCCTGCCAGTGGAAGTCCCACCGCGGGATGTCGAGCAACACACGCTGACGAGGGGTGCCGGGGTTCAGGGTGACGCGAACCGAGGTGCCGAGCAGGTGCATATGGCCGGCCACCGTGTGGATGGTGGTGGGCTGCTCGATCTCGCGGTCGCAGAAGGTCGACTTCCCGGCCGGCGGACGCTGCTGGTCCTTGCCGCACAGCAGGAGCAGCCCGACGGGAATCAGTGCGGCGTCCTGGCCGAAGCGCGAGATCTGGTCGAATTGCGCGGCGGTGCGGTCACAGAGCGCGCCGCTCTCGGACGCCAGGCAGGGCAGCTCGACGGGCGCCGGCAGCAGCACCGTCTCCAGGGGGCGCAGGGTCGAGGCGACCGCGGGCGCCGTCTGCAGGACGACGCGCGAGCGGTCGGGCTCGCGGCCGTTGAGCAGGTTGTAGTGCACCTGCATCACGATCCTGCTGCCTGACTCGAGCCGGACCCCGACGCCGCTCGGAAGGCGTCCCGAGCCCCAGCCCGGCGCCCAGGCGGCAACCCAGGGTGCGTTGTTCAGCTGGTTGCGCGCGTCCGGCCCGGACGCGGGGATGCCGGTACCCCCGAAGCACGACCAGCCCGGCCCCGTCTGGCTCGCGTCGAGCTTCTGCGCCGCCTCCAGCGTCGCCGGCGGCACGCGGAAGAGGATCACGTGATGGACGATGGCGGCGTTCCCCGGCAGGATCCGTGCGCCGGTCACGAAGCTGTCCTCGGTGAGGCGCGGGTCGACGAGGAAGCAGCGGTAGTCGTCGGTCCCGCCGCCGGTCGCCGACGGGGTGTACGGGCTCGGGAGCGTGAGCGTGCGCGTCGTCTCGCCGGCACGCGCCGCAGACGTGGCGATCCGTGGCTTTCCCACCCGGTTGCCGTCGACCCGCGCGCCCGCACGAAGCCAGCGCAAGAGCGTCGAGCGCTCGGCGCCGGTGAGCGTCCGCTCCGCCTGGCCGGCATAGGCGGGTGACGCCTTGCCGGGGGGCCAGGGCGGCATGCGGTTCGCGGTGACCGCGGCGGCGATCAGGGTGGCGCGGCTCGTCACGTCCTGTGCCGTGCGAAACGCGAAGGGCGCGATGCCGCCGAGCTGGTGGCAGCCGGCGCACTTGTCGCGGATGACGGGAGCCACGTCGCGCGTGAAGCTCGGTGCGGCCACGTCCGCGCCGGTGGCGGCGCTGCTGCGAAGGGCGAGTACGCCAACCGCGGCCACTCCCAGCGCGCCGGCGAGGGCGATCATCAGCAGGCGTCGCATCGGGCTGATTCTACGCAGGGGTCAAGCGCCGGTGGTCGCCGGCTGGGCCGAGACCTGTGGCGCGGCCAGCCGCACCGGTAGGTCTCGCCGGTCGGCAGCCTCGGCACCGAGCAGGGCATCACCGAGATCACTGCGTGCCTCGATGCGGCGGGCGTCGCAGTCCGTGAGTCGTCAGGCAAAGCCTCCTGGGACTGTTCCCGCCGCTGCCGTGTTGCTCACGTCAGCCGCCCAGGAGGTGTTTCGTGACGGCGGTCGCGACGTCGATTGCGCTCCGGCCGCCGCCGACCACGGAGATCGCGATCCACAACTCGTCCGTCGGGTCGGTTGCGACGATCGCCTTGAGGCGGCCACGCGTCGCCCGGTCCCACACGAGCATGACATCCTCTCCTGCGAGCCAGGGAGCGGCGCGCTTCCTCGCCTGCTTGTCGTTGTCGACCAGGGCGTAGTACCCCTTCGACCCGAGCAGGGCGAGGATGTTCCTCTGGGTGGCGGGCGTCCACGGTTTCTTTCCGGTGAAGTCGGCGTTGCGCTCGTAGACCTGGACGTTGACGGCGGTCCCCCGGCGCGGATCGACCCACGTGCACCCGGTGCGGGAGACGTCGAGAAAGTGGTTGATATTCCTGTCGGCCTCCGGCAGCTCAGGCAGCGCAAAGGGCTGGCGGTGCGAGATAGCGGCGGGACCGAGAACCGACTTGACACGGGATGGCTTGAGGACGGCGCACGCGTCCGGGTTGGTTCGCTGGTCGCCGCCGGCGAGCGCCGCGCCGGCCAGAACACATGCGCAGAGCGCGAGTCCGGCGAGAACCGAGGTGAGTGATGATCGAGGCATGGTTCCTCCTTTGACGAGCGGACTGAAGGTGGCGCGCGTCGTTATCCGAACTTCACTGTCGCGTCGGCATACCCGCCGGCTACCGCAGTTGCCTTGCCCGCCTTCGTGACACCGGGAACCCGGGCGCGGCCCTTGGCATCGGTCGTGGCGGACCGACCCGCCAGGGTCACCTTCGCGCCCGCGACCGGGTCGCCGACGTCGGTCACGGCGATCGAGGCGACGTTCTTCCTGTCTCGCCTCACCGAGAGCGACAGCGGCGGCAGGAGTTGCCGGTGCCACCAGGCGACGACCGAACCGCTGCTGTAGCGCGCGATGGCGTCCAGCGGTCCGGCGGAACCCTCACCGGCGAGCTCGAAGGCAGTCGGTGAGCCAGTGGGCGGGGTCGCAACCTGGATCGCACCGAACCGCGATGCGGCGCGGTTCGTGCGGACGGCGTGGAGCTTGCCGTCGGTCGACAACCAACTGACCCACAGGCGCCCATCGGGACCCGTTGTCACGTCCACGGCCTTGACGGCAGCATCCTTGCCGACCAGGCCAAGCGCTCCGCCCACCCTGCCGAACCGGACACCGGCGGGGGACGAGATCACGACGTACGTGCCGGCGGCGCCGATCCGGCCGGACACACCGCCGTCGACAGCCTCGTCGGCAGCACCGACGAGCCGCCGCGGTCCGGCGGATGGGTAGACCTGCTGCGTGACGATGCCTCGCTGACCGCCCTGGTCGACATACCAGGACGCCACGACAGCACCGCTGCTCTGATCGACCGCGACTTCGGGGTCGTACGAGTAGGGCGCCGGCGGGAGCACGAGGCCGTCGGCTCCCCGCGCGATGCCGTTGAAGAACACCGCACCGCTGCCCCCGACCGCAGTCACGGGCGTGCCGTCCTTACCGAGAACGGCGTGCACGTCACGTTGATTCGCCAGGGCGCCGCCCCACACGGCCTGTGGATCGAGCGTCCACGCTGCTCCGGAAGGGGGTGCGGTCGCGGTGTGGATGCCGATGTCTGCGCCAACGTCTCCGGGCTTGATCGAGCCGCTGAGGAAGGCGCGGAGCGTACCGTCCGGCTGCACGACCAACGCCGGTCCGGCCATCGATGCCCAGCCAGACGCCACCGGGGTGCGGCCGGCCGGCTTGCCGCCGGCGGAGATCCGGGAGTCGAAAGCGGTGCCGGCTCTGGCCCAGACGACATGGAGGGTGCGATCTGTGACACGGGCCAGGCCGACGCTGCCCTCGGCCCCTCCGTCGCTGACCCGTGTCCAGCCGGTCACGGTCACCGACGCTCCGGCGGTGACGGCAAGCGCGGCTGCGATCACCGCTGCGAGAGGGATGAGGTATCGCTTCATGGCTCGTTCCTTTCGTTTGGCCCGGATCGCGCCCGAGGCAGGCCCGACACGACGACGACTCGATCGAAGGGGACGCTCGCGGCGAGGCAGAGCGCGCGCACGTCGCTCTCCGAATCCGCTTCGAACCACACGAACACGACATCGTCCTCGGGGACGAGCGTGGTTCCGGCGTGCTCGACGCGAGCATGGGCATGCCGCGCGAGGCGCCGGTCGAGTGCAGCAACGTCGGCCGGCATCACGCTCGGCCACAAGCACTCGACGAGGTACGGGACCGGCAGCGGCATGACGTTGAACCTACGGCGGCCGGGCTCGCCTTACATCGGGCGTTTCCCTATCCCTCAGCGGCCAGGCGGAGTGCGAGCTCGGCGCGGGAGTGGACACCGAGCTTGCGGTAGGTCCGCGAGAGGTGCGCCTCGACTGTCTTCGGGCTCATGAACAGACGCTCGGCGATCTCCCGGTTCTTCAGGCCCGCAGCCGCCGCCACGGCGACAGCCCGCTCGCTCTGCGTGAGCTCGTCGCCGGCTCGTGAGAGCCCGAGCCGCGCCAGTTCCTCGGTCGTCGCAGCCGCCCAGCGTGGGGCGGGAAGCGCCTCGAATGTCTGCAGCGCAGCAGCGAGCGCCTGCCGTGCATCGCCACGGCGCTTGGCACGGCGAAGCAGCCTCCCCAGCACGAGGTCGGTGCGTGCTCGCTCGAAGGGCATCGGGAGCCCGTCGACGGCGGAGCGCGCCGACTGCGCGGCTGCGAGCGCGCTTTCGAGGTCGCCGGCGGCACCCTCGATCAGCGCGCGCCCGCGGTGAACCTGCAGCTCGAGCCACGGCCGCTGGAAGATGACGAGCCGCTCCGCAAGGCGGCTCGTGAGGGAGGCCGCTCGTTCCAGCTCCCCGCGCAGGACGAGGACCTCGATGTGGTCGCCGTGGTAGCGCAGCCTCGCAGGCTCACGCATGCCGATGCTGTCGAGCAGCCTGGAAGCCGTCGAGTAGGCCTCGTCGGAATCCTCCAGGCGGCCTGCGGCGAAGGCGGCAAACCCCACAGCGGCCTGTGCAACCGCCGCCGCGACGGCCTTCCGTGAAACCGGAACCGCCTCGGCAGCATGGCGTTCGGCGTCCTCGAGGCGGCCCTCGATCGCCGCGAGCTGGGACGCGCAGGCGTGGAGGCTACCGAGGTACGTGGTGCCGGGAAGCTCGTCCTGCAGCCGCAACGCCTCGTCGAAGGTTGCTCGCGCTGACCCGAAGTCACCTCGCCACGTGTCGACTTCCCCCAAGGCGAACAGGCAGGCAACGAGGAATTGCTCGTCGTGGGCGTCGCGGGCGAAGCCGAGGCGCTGCTCCAGGATCGCCCGAGCCTCGTCGAGCCGGTCGGTGAACTTCGCCCACATCTCAGGCACCGGGTTCTGGGCCAGGACGTTCTGTCGTTTGAGCTCGGCGATGTCCGCTTCGACGATTTCCCGATTCGGGGGGTGGCCGGCGACGATCGCGAAGTATGCGGCGAGCAAGCGGGAGCGCGGCAACAGCACCGGGTCTCCCTGCCGCTCGCGAACGCCGACGAGACGGCGACCGCTTTCGCAGGCCTGCTCGAGGTCGTCCTCGTAGAGCCAGATCAGGGTCTCGTACGCTTCCGCGTGCAGTTCCGCGTCGTCGCTTTCCTCGAGCGCCCTGCGACAGGCGGCGATGCCGCTCGGGAGGTCGTCGTCCCGCCAGCAGGTCCAGCCGAGTTGGACGAGGGCCTTTCCTCGGTCGTCGCCATGGGGTGCGCTCGCGATCTCGCGCTCGAGCACCGCTCTCCCGTCGGCGGCTGCGCCCGCCGCATCCAGGCACTCCGCATAGTCGCGGGCTCGCTGTAGTCGCAGGCCGACCTCATCTCGCGGCGTCAGCTGAAGCGCCAGCTCCGAGATCTCGAGGGCGGCGGCGGCGTTCCCCCGGTCGGTCGCGAGCTTGTAGCCCATGGCGGCTGCGGCGGCCGCGGCGAGGTCGGGTGCGACCGCCGCCAGCGCGTGATGGCGGGCCTGCTCGACCTCGTCGTCAGCGGAGGATGCGAGGGCGTCATGCGCTGCCCGGCGTTCGGCCGGCGTGGCGCCGTCGATCACGGCTGTCGCGACGAGCGGATGGGTGAAGCGGACGCTGCCGTCCTGTTCCTGCTCGACCACCCCCTCGTCGAGTGCCGGTTGGAGGTCGAGACCGGCAAGATCCGCACCGGGCCGCGACGACAATGCGAGCAGTAGCAGGGCCTCCCTGGTCGGTTCCGGCAGGCGCAAGATCCGGTTGGAGGTCAGGCGCGTCACGTCGCCCGGCAGCCGGAGCGTGCCTTGCGCGTCGGCGCCCGAACGAAGCAGCTCGCGCGCGATTTCGAGTGCGTAGTAGGGATTGCCCCCCGAGGCGCGCGACACACGCACGAGGAGCGGTCGTGGGAGGGACGCGCCCGTCCGGTCGAGGAGGATGTCGCGAAGCGCCGAGAGACTCAGAGGGCCGACGCTGAGCAGGTCGACGTGGGTTCCGGGGAGTGCATCCTCCAGCGCCGTGCTCGCACCGGCCGGCGGCCGGCGCGCGAGCAGCACCCGAGCTTCGGCATCCACGAGTCGCCGGAGCGCGTAGGCGACGGCTGCACGCGAACGCTCGTCGAGCCACTGCACGTCATCGATCGCGACCACGAGCCGCCTCTCGCCGGCCAGTGCAAGCAGGAGGTCGGCGAGACCGCGGGAAACGAGCCGCTCGTCCGGGAGCGCCTGGCTCGTGGCGAGGAGCGCCGCGTCGCGAAGCGCGTTCCGGAGTGGCTCGGCGATCGCCTCGAACCGGGTTGGTTCGAGGCTGCGCAGCAGGTCGCCGAGCGCGGAGTTCGGCACGCGAGCCTCGCTTGCGGTCGGTCGCGCCGCGAGGACGAGTGCGCCGTGTTCCCGCGCCAGCCGGACACCTTCGAACCAGAGCGTGGTCTTACCAATGCCCGGGTCGCCTTCGATCACCAGGGCGGCGAATCCCGGTGAGCCAGAGGCTTCGAGGAGGTCGCCGAGCGCCAGCAGCTCGGCCCGCCGTCCCACGATCTCGCGTCGCACGGTGCCTACGCTACGTCAGGGAGGGGTCCCGGGCCCAACGGCGTGACTTGGTGGAGGCATTCGGCCGGGGCTCCCGGCGTCGTAGGACCGCTCGGTCTGGGAACCGCCAACCACGATCGAACCTACGGACGCGCGCGCTAGCCGTCGTAGGTTCCCCAGAGCTGCCGGAGCTCGCCGCAGATCTCGCCGACGGTGCAGTGCGCGCGCAGCGCCTCGCGCATCGCGGGCAGCAGGTTGGTCTCGGTCTCGGCGACGCGACGCACCTCGGCCAGCCCCGCGGCCGCCGCTTCGGCGTTGCGCTCCGCCCGCACCCGCGCCGTGCGCTCGACCTGGCGGCGCTCGACGTCGGGGTCGAGGTGGTGGAGCTCGAGCTTCGGCTCGTTGTTCTCCGTGTACCGGTTGACGCCGACGATCACCCGCCCGCCGGACTCGACCTCCCGCTGCCAGGCGAAGGCCGCCTCCTCGATCTGCTGCTGAACGAACCCCCGCTCGATCGCGACGACCGCTCCGCCGAGCGCATCAACCCGCTCGATCAGGTCGCAGGCCCGCGCCTCGAGCTCGTCGGTGAGCGCCTCGATGTAGAACGACCCGCCGAACGGATCCGCGGTGTCGGTGGTCCCCGCCTCGTGTCTCAAGACCTGCTGCGTGCGAAGCGCGAGCGTCGCCGCGTGCTCCGTGGGAAGAGCCAGTGCCTCGTCGAAGCCGTTCGTGTGCAGCGACTGGGCGCCGCCCGCGACGGCCGAGAGCGCCTGCACCGCGACCCGCACGATGTTCACCTCGGGCTGCTGAGCGGCCAAGGTCGAGCCGCCCGTCTGCGCGTGGAAGCGAAGCGCTTGCGCCTTCGGATTCGTCACGCCGAACCGGTCGCGCATGATCGTCGCCCACAGCCGGCGCGCCGCACGGAACTTGGCGACCTCCTGGAAGAAGTTGTTGTGGGCGTTGAAGAAGAAGGAGAGATGCTCGCCGAACGTGTCCGGCGAGAGCCCCGCCGCGATCGCCGCCTCGCAGTAGGCGATGCCGTTGGCGAGCGTGAACGCGATCTCTTGAACCGCGGTCGAGCCCGCCTCGCGGATGTGGTACCCCGAGATGGAGATCGTGTTCCACTGCGGGAGGTGCGCTTCGCAGTACGCGAAGAGGTCGGTGGTCAGGCGCATCGACGGGCGGGGCGGGAAGATGTAGTTCCCGCGCGCCGCGTACTCCTTGAGGATGTCGTTCTGCACGGTGCCGCGGAGCGCGGCTCCCCCGACGCCGTCCTGCTCCGCCACGAGCTCGTAGAGCAGGAGGAGCAGCGCCGCCGGCGCGTTGATCGTCATCGACGTCGAGACCCGCTCCAGCGGCAGGCCCGCGAGCAGCGTCTGCATGTCGACGAGCGAGTCGATCGCCACGCCCGTCCGGCCGACCTCGCCGAGCGCGACCGCGTCGTCGGAGTCGTACCCGAGCTGAGTGGGGAGATCGAAGGCGACCGAGAGCCCGGTCTGACCCTGCTCGAGCAGGAACCGGAAGCGCTCGTTCGTCTCCTCCGCCGAGCCGAACCCCGCGTACTGGCGCATCGTCCACGGGCGCCCGCGGTACATGTCGCGGTAGGGGCCGCGAGTGAACGGGAACTCGCCTGGCTGCTCACCGGTGCCGTACACGGACTGTACCTCGATGCCGGTTTCCAGCACGCGTCTGTCGCTCATCCCGCGAGCAACCCTACTTCCTACAAACTGCCCCCCGCGCGCTCGAGCGCCTCCAGCGCCAGCCTGCGACCGGTTGCGACATGGGTGCGGATCGCCTCCAGCGTCGCCTCGAGATCCTCGTCCGCGAAGCCGGTCACGATCGCGGTGTGCTCGGCGGTGAGGGATTCCGAGTTCTCGACCTTGCCCCCACGGATCACCTGCATCATCAGGTTCACGGAGAGCTCGCGGTAGAAGCGAGACAGCAGCGAGTTGCCCGCGAGGTCGACCTGGTACTCGTGGAACGCCTGGTTGGCGGCGTCCCATTCCTCGTGCGACAGCGCACCCTTCGTCTGCTGCAGAAGTTCCCGGAACGCCGTCACCTGGTCCGCCGTGATGTGCCCGACAGAGCACCCGGCTGCGTACAGCTCGAGCGCGAGCCGCACGTCGTACCCCTCCATCACCGCCTCGCTGGTGACCGGCTTCACGTAGTAGCCGCGGCGGGCCTGCACCGTGAGCAGGCCCTCGGTGACGAGGCGAGTCAGCGCGTGGTGGACCGGGCTCCGGGAGACGCCGAGCTCCTCGGCGAGCTCGTGCAGGCTGAGCTTGGCGCCGGCTCCGGGTTTGCGCGAGAGGATGCGGTCTCGAAGGGCCTCGTAGACCTGGTCGTTGAGATTCGACCGTGGTAGAGCCATGCTCATGCCGCTTTCCTAACATGTCAGAGCGTGCGAAACAACCACCCGCCGCTACCCTCACCCCATGGAGGTCGAGGTCAGGCTGTTCGCGGCGCTGCGCGAAGCGGCGGGAGGCGGGCGGCGCACGCTCGAACTGCCTGATTCGGCGACCGTTGCGGACGTATGGGCCGGTCTCGACCTGGGCGCCGAGCCGGCCGGGCTCGTCTATGCCGTCAACCGTGACTACGCCGACCGGACGACCGCTCTTGCCGACGGCGACGAGGTGGCCGTGATCCCACCGGTCTCGGGCGGCGACTTCCGGCTCTCGCCCGAACCGCTCTCGATCGAGGCCGCCGTCTCCGCCGTGCGGACGCCGGCGGCAGGGGCGATCGCGACGTTCATCGGCACGACCCGCGAGCGCTCCCGCGAGCGCGACGTGGTGCGTCTCGAATACGAGGCGTACGAGGGGATGGCCGAAAAGGAGATGGAGCGCATCGCCGGTGAGCTCCGGGACACGTACGGTGTGCTCGAGGTGGCCATTCACCATCGCGTGGGCGCGGTCGATATCGGAGAGATGAGCGTCGTCATCGCCGTCTCCGCCGCGCATCGCGGCGACGCGCTCGCAGCGTGCCGGCAGGCGATCGACACGCTCAAGGAAACGGTGCCGCTGTGGAAAAAGGAGATCTACGTGGGTGGTGAGGAATGGATCGGCCAGGGCAGCTAGTGGGCTCTCCGGAAAGCTCGGTCCCCAGTCGCCGGCGAAAACCGAACAGGCCTAGGACGCAGGGAGCCCCGATACCGGAACGTATCGGGGCGACCGAGGACGACGGCATGCGAAGTGTTTGCAGCCGTGCGAGGGGGTGGTGAGCTTCCCGGAGAGACCACCGAACCCGCTCGACGTCCATCGGGAGCAGGGCCCTGCGCGCGACCCCGTCTCGGGCGAGGTGTGGCAGCCAATCGGGCACGCGCCGGCCACCAGCAAGGGGACGCTGGCACGCATCTTCGGTCCGCTGGTCGTGATCGGGGCGTTCCTCCTCAAGTTCGCCGGCGCCCTCAAGTTCCTCGGCATCTTCATCTCCGTAGGTGGCTATGCGCTGATCGGTGGGTGGAAGTGGGCAATCGGTCTGGTCGGACTGATCGCAATCCACGAAGCGGGCCATTACATCGAGGCCAAGCGGCAAGGGCTCAACCCCTCGCTGCCCGTCTTCGTCCCCTTCCTCGGCGCCTACGTCGCGCTCAAGAACCAGCGGTTCGATCCGTGGCGAAACGCGCTCGTCTCGCTCGCCGGGCCGGTGGTGGGTGGCCTCGGCGCGCTGGGCGTCTTCATCGCGGGGGAGGCGACGGATTCGTACACGCTCATCTCGCTCGGGTACACGGGTTTTCTGCTCAACCTCTTCAACCTGATCCCGATCGGCTTCTTCGACGGCGGTCACATCCTGCGCGCGTGGCAGGTTCTGCGTAGGGGCGGGGGCGCACCGACCGCGGCCAGGGCGCGCTCGCTCGGGGTGGCGGTGGCGGTGCTGGCGGTCGCGACCGCAGTCGCGCTCGCACTCGGCATGTGGGCGGCGCACGTTCCTCAGAACCGGCTGTGACAGCCGCCAACCGCGATCTCGACCGCCGTCTCTTCCGGCGGACGCACGAGACGCTTGCCTCCGACGTCTCCCTGATCGCCTCGGAGTTCCTGGCCGGGTTCCAGCAGGTACAGCGAATCGACCGGCCGGCGGTGTCCATCTTCGGGTCGGCCCGCGTGGGCGAGGAGAGCGAGGTCTACGAGTGGGCGCGCGCCGCAGGGCGGCTGTTCGCCGAGGCGGGCTTCGCCGTCGTCACGGGCGGCGGCCCCGGGGTGATGGAGGCCGCAAACCGCGGCTGCCGCGAGGGCGGCGGCCTCTCCGTCGGCTTCAACATCCTGCTGCCCCACGAACAGACCGGCAATCCGTACTGCGACATCGCCATGACCTTCAAGCATTTCTACGCACGCAAGACGATGTTCGTGAAGGCCGCCGAGGGGTTCGTGATCTTCCCCGGTGGCTTCGGGACGCAGGACGAGCTGTGGGAGGCGCTGACGCTGATCCAGACCGGGAAGATCGAGATGTTCCCGGTGGTGCTGTTCGATTCCGACTACTGGCAGGAGATGCTCGACTTCATCCACGAGGAGATGCTTCCGGACGGGTACGTCTCGGCGGAGGACATCGCGCGGTTGCATGTGGTGGACGATCCGGCGGACGCGGTGCGAATCGTGGTGGGCACCTTCGACGAGCGGCAGGCACGCACGTGACCTCGGAGCTGGACCTCGCCGTCGCGGCAATTCGCGAGCGCGCACCGGGTTCGCGGCCGCTGGTCGGCGTCGTGCTGGGAAGCGGGCTCGGCGCCTTCGCCGACGAGCTGAAGGACGCGGTGGAGGTGCCGTACGGGGAGATTCCGGGCTGGCCGGTGGCGACGGCGCTCGGGCACGTCGGCCGGCTCGTATTCGGCAGGGTCGGCGACGTCGAGGTGGCGGTGATGCGCGGGCGGGCTCACCTCTACGAGGGTCTGGAGCCGCCCAGGGTCGTGTTCGGGGTGCGCGTGCTGCGACGGCTCGGCATCGAGACGCTGATCCTGACCAATGCCGTCGGGGCGATCGACGAGACGCTCGAGCCGGGCCAGCTCGCCCTGATCAGCGATCACCTCAACCTGCAGGGCACATCTCCGCTCGTCGGCCCGAACGACGACACGCTCGGCCCCCGTTTCCCGGACCTGACCAACGCGTACGACCCGGAGCTGCGGGCAGCGGCGCAGGCCGCGGCGGCTCGGCTCGGGTTCGAGCTGCCGGAAAAGGTCTTTGCGGCCTGGCTCGGCCCGGCCTTCGAGACCCCCGCCGAGATCCGCATGCTCCGCACCCTCGGCGCAGATCTCGTGGGCATGTCCACCGTGCCCGAGGTGCTCGCCGCACGGCACATGGGCCTGCGCGTCGTCGCCGTCTCCTGCGTCACCAACATGGCCGCGGGCGTGCTGCCCGAGCCGATCGACGCCGAGCACGTGCTCGCCGTGGGCGCCCAGGCCGCCGGCAAGCTCACCGCGCTGCTGCGCGAGCTGGTGTCCATGGTGGCAACACCGGTGCCTGACTGACAGTCAGGCACCGGTTGTGCGCTGGGAAGGCTCGGCGAGGTTGTGCCCGCGCCGGTCCCGCCATACTGAGCGCATGGCCCACACGTTGCGCGATCTGCCATCCGTGGACTCCCTACTGGCCGATCCGCGGCTGGCCGCGGAGCCGCACGAGCAGGCTGTGGCGGCGGCCCGCGAGGCGCTGGCGCAGGCGCGAGCCGCAATCCGAGCCGGGGCCGACCCGGGTGACCCGGCGGCGTCGGCCGCGGAGCTGCTCGCGACCGCGCGCCGGCCGCGGTTGCGGCGCGTGCTCAACGCGACCGGCGTCCTGATCCACACGAACCTCGGCCGCGCACCGCTGCCCGAGGAGGCGCTGCAGCATGCGGTCGACGTCGCGCGCGGCTACTCCACACTGGAGTACGACCTCGACGCCGGCGCGCGCGGCTCCCGCCAGGATCACCTGCTCGACCTCCTCCGCCGGTTGACCGGAGCCGAGGCCGCGCTCGTGGTCAACAACAACGCAGCTGCGATCCTGCTCGCGCTCGCGGCACTGGCCGAAGGTCGGGAGGTGCTCGTCTCGCGCGGCGAGCTGGTGGAGATCGGCGACGGCTTCCGCATCCCGGATGTGCTCGTTCGCTCCGGCGCCCGGCTCGTCGAAGTCGGCACGACGAACCGCACGCGCGCCGCCGACTACGAGCGCGCGATCACGCCCTCAACGGCCGCGGTGCTACGCGTGCACCAGTCGAACTTCCGCGTGGTCGGCTTCACCGGGTTGCCGTCCCTGTCCGAGCTGGCGGATGTCGCGCGCCGCCACGAGCTGCCGCTGATCGACGACCTGGGCTCGGGCGCGCTTGTCTCCGTCGCGGGCGAGCCCACGCCGCAGGAGAGCCTCGCCGCCGGGGCCGATCTCGTGTGCTTCTCGGGCGACAAGCTCCTCGGCGGCCCGCAGTCCGGGATCGTCGTGGGTCGTTCCGACCTCGTCGAGCGCCTGCGGCGGCATCCGCTGCAGCGTGCGTTGCGGGCGGACAAGCTGACGATGGCGGCGCTCGAGGGCACGCTGCTGCTCTATCTCGACACGGAGCGAGCGAGACGCGCGATCCCTGTCCTGCGCATGATCGGGGAGTCGGCCGAGACGGTTCGGGAGCGCGCTCACCGGCTTGCGGGGCTCGTCGGCGGTGAGGTGGAGGAGACGGTGGCGCGGGTCGGCGGCGGTGCCCTGCCGCTGACGGAGCTGCCGAGCTTCGCGTGCGCCGTCGAGGAGGAGCTCGCGCCGCGGTTGCGCGCCGGCGACCCCCCGGTGGTCGCGCTCGTGCGCGACGGCCGGGTGTTGCTCGACGTGCGCGCGCTCACGGACGCGGAGGTCGACGAGGTCGCCGCCTGCGTGGCGGCGGCCCGCGCCGCAGGCTGAGCCGATGTCGCTGACGGTCGGGACCGCCGGGCACATCGACCACGGCAAGACCGCGCTCGTGCGGGCGTTGACCGGGAAGGACACAGACCGGCTGCCCGAAGAGCAGCGGCGGGGCATCTCGATCGACCTCGGCTACGCGCCGCTCGAATTGCCGGGCGGCGGGCGGGTCAGCGTCGTGGACGTGCCGGGGCACGAGCGCTTCGTGCGCGCGATGGTGGCGGGCGCGACCGGGATCGATCTCTTCCTGCTCGTGATCGACGCCGCCGAGGGAGCGCGCCCGCAGACGCACGAGCACCTGGCGATCCTGCGCCTGCTCGGTGTCGAGCGTGGAGTGGTGGCTTTGACCAAGGCGGACCTCGTCGACGAGGAGACGCTGGAGCTGGCAGCGGAGGAGGCCCGCGAGTTGCTGCCGGAGGCCGAGATCGTCGCCGTCTCGGCGAAGACCGGGCGGGGGCTCGACGAGCTCCGCGCCGCACTCGAACGAGTGGCCGGCAGGGTCGAGGCTCGCGCCCCGGGCGCCGCCGCTCGCCTCTACGCCGACCGCGTCTTCACCCTTCGCGGGATCGGCACCGTCGTCACGGGTACGTTGTGGTCGGGCTCGGTCGCCGCCGGGGACACACTTGTCGTCGAGCCGGGTCTCGGCGAGGTGCGAGTACGAAGCGTGCACGTACACGACGAGGCGGTGGCGCAAGCAGAGGCGGGCCAGCGCGTGGCCCTCAACGTCGTCGGCCTCGATCGTGACCAGGTGCCTCGTGGCGCGGCTCTTGTCTCTCCAGGCGCGTTCCCCGTCTCCTACCGGCTCGATGTCGAGCTCGACCTGCTGGCGCCGCTCGCCGACAACGCGCACGTGTCGGTGCATCACGGAACGAGAAGGGTGCCCGCCAGGGTGGCGCGGGTGGGGGACAGGTTCGCGCAGCTGCGCCTGCGGGAGCCGCTGCTGGCGGCGCGCGGCGACCGTGTGGTGCTTCGCCGGGAGACGACGGTGGGCGGCGGGCGCGTGCTCGACCCGGCACCACCGCGGCACCGCGACGAGCACCGGATGGCGCTGCTGGAGTCAGGCGATGTCGCCGCCACGATCGACGCTCCGGTGCATGTCGGGTCGCTGAGGCACCTGCTGGACGGCGAGCTGACGGGTGTCGAACGCGCCGGTGCGTGGGTGTTCTCGGAGGCGTGGCGGAGGCGGCTTGAAGCCGATCTCCTGGCTCGGCTGGCCGAGGCCGATCCGCTCGACCCTGGGGTGCCGCCGCCGTCCGAGCCCTGGGCGGACGACGTCCTGCCGGTTCTGCCGTTCGAGCGGCGTGGCGCGAAGCTGTACCTTCCGGGCGCCGTGGCCTCGCTCGGCGCGCGCGCGGCGGCCGCGGACGCGTTGCAGTCGGAGGTGGAGGCTGCGGGCGTGGTGGCGACGAAGGTGGAGGACGCCGACCTGGCCCGGTTCCTGGAGAAGGAAGCGCGGCTGGTGCGGCTCGGCGACGGCTTCGCGGTGGGCGTCCCGGCCTACGAGGCCGCGCAGCGGCTCCTGCGGGAGGAGTGCGAGCGGGCCGGGGAGGTCACCCTCGCCCGCTTCCGCGACCTGCTGGGCACCGGCCGTCGCGACACGCAACTCCTGCTGGAGCGCTTCGACCAGGACGGCCTGACCCGGCGGCTGGGAGACCGGCGGGTACTGCGGCGTAGGGCCGCTACCTGACGCGCAGGAGGAAGGCCGCCACCACGTAGTTCCCGTAGCGGTCGGTCACGCGAACGGTGAACTGGTGCAGCCCCCGGCCAGGCTTGCCTGTGACGGCACCGGTCTTCCGGTCGAGCGTGAGCCCGGGCGGCAGGCCTCCACCGGCGAGGGTGAAGAGGAGCGGGGCGATCCCGCCCGTGGTCGCCACTCGGGCCTTGTAGTTGCGGCCCGCGCGGGCGGGCGGCAGCTGGTTCGTGGTGATGGCGAGCCGAGCGCTGACCTCGATCACGGTCGAGCGCGTGATGGCGGCGCCTCCGGCATCGGTGATTGTGACGGCGATCGGGTAGCGGCCGGCGTGTGCCGGCACCCCCCAGATGCGCCCGGAGAGGTTGCTGATGGCGACGCCCTGCGGGAGGTCTCCCGCGAGCGTCCATGTATAGGGCGCGATGCCGCCGATCGGGCGGATGACCGCGCTCATCGGCGATCCCTCGAGCGCCCGGAACGGCGGCTGCTCGGGGATCTCGAGCGGCCGGGTGATCATGATCGCGAACGCTCTGCTGACCGCGGCACCGTTCGCGGACACCGATGCGGTGAACTCGAACCGTCCCTCCTGGGTTGGCGTCCCCGTGATGTTGCCCGCCGGCGAGAGCGCGAGCCCGGGTGGCAGCTTGCCTCCCGCGAAGGCCCAGGTGCCGGCCCCGTTCTTCGTGCGGAGCGACCCGTTGTAGGGGACGCCGAGCGTGCCGTGCGGGAGGACGGCGGTGGTGACGGCGAGCTTCTCGTGGATGCGGAGCTCGTACTGGCGCTGCGAGCGCATGCCCCAGCTCTCCTCGGCTTCGAGGTAGAAGCGGTAGTCGCCGCCGTGCGTCGGTGTGCCGGTGATGAGGCCGGTCACCGTCACCCGCAGCCCCGGTGGGAAGTTCCCGGAGGAGAAGCGGAAGACGTAGGGCGGCGAGCCCTCGCGCGCACTGAGCTGGAACGTGTACTTCTGGCCTACGGTGCCGTCAGGCAGCGGCACCTGCTCGATCGCGAACGCCGCCGCGCCCGCGGCAAAAATCGCGGCGGCGAGGCTGGCGAGTGCGAGTGCTCGGCGGAGACGCATGGACGGGTGAGGCCCAGCGGTGGGCCTCGTCCCGGTGATCGCCCTTTCCCGCGGCCAGTTGAGGCTGGGTTGTCCATCCTGTGGGTCGGGGAGCCGCGAGCCGTGAGCTGAGAGTCGGGGGTCGGGAGCCGGGAGCCGTGAGCCGGTCTTCAGACCGGCTTGTTCGTCGGGTCTGCCGAGGCGCGGGGCGTCGCTTCGCCGCCGCGCCGGCGGCGTCGCCCGAGGGGAAGAACCCGCCCTCGGATCCGCGTGCTCACGGATGCCGTGCGGTGCGCCCTGGCGCGAGGCTCATGGTGCAAGCCCGCGAGGAGGTCGATGATGCGAACACCACTGGAACGTCCCGCGCAGGCGGGCGACGTGATCGAGATCACGGGTCATTCCGTAGGGGATGCCCCGCGCACGGCGGAGATCCTGGAGGTCCTCGGATCCCCGGGACATGCGCATTACCGCGTCCGCTGGGAGGACGGCCACGAGTCGGTCTTCTTCCCCGGCGAGGACGCCGTCATCCGCAAGCCGGAGTAGGAACGGCGCCGGCGTGTCACGTGCCGGCGTGTCACGTGCCGGCGGGCCCCTTCAGGGGCTCGCCAGCGGCGTTCGAGTTCTTTTAGCCCCACTCGGGCTCGTCGGCGATCCCGACCCCTTCCGCGACCCGGTTGATGTAGTTGAAGTACGCGACCACCTGGATCACGGAGCTGATCGCGGTGTCGTCCAGCCCATGCGCGCGCAGCGTCTCCGCGTCCGCGGTCCCGACCTCTGACGGCATCAGCGTCAGCTTGCGCGCGTAGTCGCAGATCGCACGGGTGCGCTCGTCGAGTTCGGGCGCGTCACGGTAGTCCAGTTCGGCGTGGCGGGCCAGTTCGTCTGTGGCGCCCTCGGCACGGAGGTCGTCGGCGTGCGCATGTCGTCAGTAGCGGCACTCGTTGGTGGCGGAGACCACCGTCGCGATCAGCTCGCGGTCCTGCCGGGAGAGCGGGGACGGCCCGAACATGACGGCCCGGTAGAGGTGCATCGACGCGCGCAGTACCTCGGGTTGGCGGCTCATCGACTTGACGATGTTGAAGACCTTCCCTGCGCGCCCGAGCGCCGCGTCGTACTCCTCGCGGAGCACGGGATCCTCCTCGTCCCCGGGCTCGATCAGTTCGATGTGCGGCACGGCAGGAGCGTACCGCGGCCGGGGTCAGGCAGGCCCGAAGCGCGCCCGCAGCCGAGTCGGACGGTCGACCGAGATCCCGCACACGCGTTTCCCGTTGCACGCTCCACGCCAGCCGAGGAAACGTCGTCCGGGGGCCGGGCGCACGCGGAAGACGACGAACGTGCTCCTGTCCCAGGAGGTGGTGCAGCGCCGGGTGCACGCCAGGCCTGGGATGTCGGTGACGACCAGGCCGTCCCCCTCGACGGTCACGGTTACGTGGACCTGCCGGTCGATCGTGCGTAGCCATCGTGAGTCCCACACGTCGAGCCAGCCGCCGGCGTGGCCGTAGTAGTCGTCGCGGCCGGCGTCGAGCGTCATCGTCTCGAGCGGGCTGCGGGGCACGGCGGGATAGAGGATGTCGCTGGTCGAGTCGCAGACGTGGAACTCGGACGACGCGCATTCGTGTGGCGGCCCGTCCTGTGCGGCGCCGCCGAGCGCGTGGGCGAGCTCGTGGGCGGCCACCACGGCGGTGGGAACGGAAGGGCAGGCGGCGGGGAAGACGATGGCGACGGCGGCACCGTCCGGCTCGCCCTCCGTCCGGCCGCAGTACGGCGGGTCGACCGGCCCGTCGTAGTAGACGAGGTACTTGCGAAACGGCGACCAGTCGCTTCTCCGCAATACCGCCTCGGACAGACGCACCGAGCGGCCTGGGGTCGGCCGGAGCTCCGCGGTCGTCTCCGGGAGCCGGACAAATCCGATGTCGGGCACGACCCCGCACGGGGAGCGCCAGAGATCGAAGCGAGGCTCCCGCGAAGGATCCTGCGAGCGCCACCACTCGCCGATCTCCTTCACGTCGGCCGCGATCCTCGGCGCGACTTCCGCGCGTCGATCGGCGCCGTCGGAGGCGACGGCGTAGACGGCCCGGATGGAGCGGCCGGCGACAGCGGGTGGCCGGTCGCCCGGAGCCGCAGTCGGGCAGGTGCTCGAGGAACGCGCCTCGGCGGTGGCGAGGGCGACTGCCCCCAGGAGCGGGGCCGCGAAGAGAAGTACGCGAAGCAGTGGCATCCGTGCCGTGTCCCTCCGGCGGGCGCCCCGTACCGTCCGTGGCACGTGGTGGTTGCGCGCGCTGCCCTGGTGATCGGCGTGCCGGGGCGCTCGTTGAGCGCGACGAGTCTCACAGGGAACTGCGACGCCGTGTTACATCAGGCGACGTCCCTCGAGAAAGGCCGCCCATGCTCAAGCTGTTCGATTTCGCCGCGTCCGGCAACTGCTACAAGGTGCGCCTGCTGCTCGCGCAGCTCGGCCTGCCGTACGAGCGCGTCCCCGTCGATCTCTTCTCGGGCGAGACGCTTACGCCCGAGTACCTCGCGCTCAACCCGGCCGGCCGCACGCCCGTGCTGGTCACCGAGGGCGGTGAGCCGATAGCTGAGTCGAACGCGATCCTGCTCCACCTGGCCGAGGGCACGCCCTTCCTGCCGTCGACGCCGCTCGACCGGGCGCGGGTCTGGCAGTGGCTGTTCTTCGAGCAGAACCTGCTGGAGCCGAACCTGGGCACCGCCCGCTTCTGGATCCTGACCGGGCGTGGCGCCGACGAGCCGCAGGTCATGGAGCGCTGCCGGCGCATGGCGCAGAGCGCGCTCGCCGCCCTCGAGCGCGGCCTGGCGGGACGGCGCTTCCTGGTCGGGGAGTCGTACTCGGTTGCGGACATCTCGCTGTTCGCGTACACGCACGTCGCCGGCGACGTGCTCGACCTCGGCGGTTACCCGGCCGTGCAGGAGTGGCTCGCCCGCGTGCGCGAGACACCAGGGTTCGTCGACGACATGGAGCCGTACCCCGCGAACGCCGGCCCCTCCGGCGTCTCCGTGCACGGCTGACGGCAACTCTCGTCTAGCCTGGGTCGCGGAGAGGCATGGGCCCGGTGGCCCAGCAGGTCTTCAAAACCTGTGCGGTCGTGTAACCCACGGCTCGGTCGGTTCGACTCCGGCGCCTCTCCGCTGCTGGGAATCCCGCTGTTTATCAGGGATTGCGGGGCATTCGGGGAGGCTGGGTGGCGGTGGCGGGTTCTCCGCTGATGACCGCTCAGAACCGCTGTCGGAGGGTGCTCACTGGCGCATCACTGGCGCAAGACTGGCGCAAGCGGGGTGGGCATCGCGGGTGTCGGCGCTCGGGAGCACCTCAGTGTTCCCGCGCGCGGGACGGTCCGTGGCTTGACCGCGGTGAGCAGATCAGGGACCGACTGACCCCGCGATCACCCGGGGCGGAAGAAGATCGG
>JBJXGY010000217.1:0-73979 GCA_046160185.1 Gaiella sp.
CCGCCGCGGCGGCCAGACCAGACACGGAAGCGGCCCAGCACGTCCCGCACACGCAGCCGGCCCGCGAGATCGTGGAACTACTCATCTAGCCTGGATCCAACGGCACGCGTGACCGCGGGGCGTTCGGCCTGGCGACCCCGACGGAGACAACCCGCCCGCGCCGATGGGTGGATCCAAGCTTACAACCGGCTCAGGGAGACGGAGAGGCCGCCCGCCGCCGCGAGCGCGATATCGCTCCGGGATCGGAGGCCGTCCCAGTGGACGTGCGCTGCTCCCGTGTAGGCGACCGCGCGGGCCGCTGCCAGATCCTCGCCCCAGGCGGTGACGTTCAAGACGCGGCCACCGTTCGTGACGAGCTCGCCTCCCCGCACGGCGGTTCCCGCGTGGAACACGAGTGCCCCGGCCGCCCGGGCTGCGTCGAGGCCGGAGATCACCGAGCCCTGATCGCCTCGGGCCGGGTACTCGCCGCCCGCCAGCACCACGGTGACTGCGGCGCCCCTGACGGAGGGCACTGCCACGCCGGTCAGATCACCTCCGGCGGCTGCATACAGCAGGCCGGCCAGATCGCCCTCGAGCAGGGCCATCAGCGACTGTGTCTCGGGATCGCCGAAACGACAGTTGTATTCGAGGACCCGAGGCCCGTCGGCAGTGAGCATCAGCCCGGCGAAGAGCGTCCCCACGAAAGGTGTGCCGCGGGCGCCGAGCTCGCGGAGCACCGGGTCGACGGCGACCGCCATCAACTCGGCGATGTCGGCGTGATCGATCCCGGGGACGGGGGCATACGAGCCCATGCCGCCGGTGTTGGGGCCGAGGTCACCGTCGTAGGCGCGCTTGAAGTCCTGGGCCACCGGTAACGCGACAGCGCGTGACCCGTCGCAGACCGCGAACAGCGAGACCTCGGGACCGGACAGCAGCTCCTCGACGACGAGGGTGTCGCCGAACACGGCCAGCTCGCGGGACGCTGCGTCGACGTCGCCGTCCGATTCGCACACGACCACGCCCTTCCCGGCGGCGAGCCCGTCCGCCTTGATCACACACGGTGCCGCCGGCCGCTCGAGAAGACGGGCGGTCGGCACGCCGGCCGCCGCCATCACCTCCTTGGCGAAGGCCTTCGAGCCTTCGATGCGCGCCGCGGCCGCGCCCGGGCCGAACACCGTGACGCCCGCGTGGCGAAGATGATCGGCGACACCGGCGACGAGTGGCATCTCGGGGCCGATCACGACGAGGTCGACGGCGAGCGTGCGGGCGAGATCGAGCAGGCCGTCGGCGTCGTGAGCGGAGATCGGGTGGCAGTCGCCGAGCGCGGCAATCCCCGGGTTGCCGGGGGCCGCGTGGATCTCCACCGGCGCCGGGGGCTGGGCAAGACGCCACGCGAGCGCATGCTCGCGACCACCGGACCCGACGACGAGGACGCGCAAGCTGCCAGTCTACGGCCGGCCGCGGCTCGCTACGGTGAGCGGGTGGAGGCGATCATGCCGCTGTTCGTTCTCGTGGCCGTCGCCGGCGCCCTCGCGCAGCGGCACCCGCGGGCCGACCGGCTCCGCGACGTGCTCTGGTGGGGCGTGCTCTGGATCAGCTCGCCCTTGGTGATCGCGATCACGGTGCTCACGATCGACGTGGCGCGGGAGCTCGTGGCAGCGCTCGCGGTCGCGGTGCTCTCGAGCTGGCTCGTGGTGGCCGCGGCAGCGGCGTATGGGCGAGCGGTCGGGCGGACGCCTGCGGAGCGAGGTGCCCTTGCCCTGGCCGGCGGGTTCGGGAACACCGCGTCGGCGGGATATCCGCTCGCGCATCTCGCTTTCGGGCCTGCGGGGCTCCCGCTCGCGGTGCTCTACGACAAGCTGCAGTTCCTCGTGCCTCCGCTGGGCGTGTCGACGGTGATCGCGCGTCTGCACGGGAGCGCCGGCCCGGAGCGATTCGTGCGCTCCCCGCGGGCGGCACTCCTCGTCAACCCGCCCCTCGCAGCCGCGGCCGTGGCACTCGCGCTGCGGGGCGCCGGAGTCGATGCCACCGGCCTGGACGGCGTCGCGACAGCAGCTGCATTCACGGGCGGCGCGATCGGGTTCGTTCTGCTCGGCTTGTCCCTACCGCTCGAGCCTGTGCGGCACGACGGCGACCAGCTCGTGCGGGCGCTCGGTGCCGCGGCGATCCGTCTCGGCGGAGGGCCACTCGTGCTCTACCTCACCTCACGCGCCACGGGCGTGGACGTACCGGGCGTGTTCTTCTTGCTGGCCGGGATGCCGTCGGCCTTCCACCTGATGACGCTCGCGCGCGTCTACGACGTGAGCCCCCGACTCGTGCGGCTCCTCGTGGTGGGAACGACAGTGCTCTCCGTCGCGTGCGTGACGCTGGCGAGCTCGTTCTGAGCGGGGGCGCTTCCGGAGCGCCGATCTCCCCTTTTCAGAGTCACTTCTGCCGCCGGCGAGTAAAACTTCTGTCGAAGATGGTCTCGGGCGCACTCGTGCCGCACTCAAGCCGCCGGTGGGGCGCGGCCGGCCTCGCCGCCTGCCGGCAACGGCCGGGCACGCGGCGACTCAGGCGGCGATCACGAGCGCGTCCAGTTCGACCGGGTAGTCGGTGAGCAGGTCGATCCCGTGCTCGGTGACGGCAACCGTGTCGGAATGGCGGAAGCCGCCGACTGCCGGGTCGTAGATCCCCGGCTCGATCGTGAAAACCATGCCCGGCTCGATCACGGTGTGGTCGCCGATGTCGAGGAACGGCGCTTCGTGGTTGCGCAGGCCGACGGCGTGGCCGGTGTGCTGCTGCCAGTAGCCGCGGAGACCGTGCTCGTCGAGGTGGCGCATGACGGCGCCGTCGACCTCGGCGCACGTGGCGCCGGGGCGGAGGGCGTCGAGCGCGGCCTGCCGGGCGTCGAGCATGTACTCGAAGAGCCGCCGCTGCTCGGCATTCGGCGTGCCGATGACCATCGCCCGCTCCAGTTCGGCGTTGTAGCCGTGGAAGGGCGCTCCCGTCTCGGAGACGAGCACGTCGCCGGGCCGGAAGCGGATGTTGTGGCCGACGGCGTGCGCCCAGGCGCTGCGTCGCCCGATCTGCCCGCGGTACCCGGCCTTGACGATGTCGGCCGACCCGAGCCCCCCGGTCTCACCGTGCTCGGCCAGCATCGCCAGGGTCGCCTCGTGGCCCGCGCGGAGCCCCGCTTCGGCCTCGCTCGCGCCGGGGACGCTGTACTCCTGCAGCAGCCCGTGCGCGTAGGCGCACCAGCGGCCACTCTCACGGAGCAGCGCGATCTCGGCGGGGCTCTTGCGCATGAGCATCGCCTCGATCACCTCGCCGAGGGGCGCCACCGTGGCGCCGGTGACGGTGGACAGCGCGGGCCCGGTGTAGCCGAGCACGCCCGGGTAGCCGTCGTTGTCGGCGCCGAGCGCGCCACGGACGCCCAGCTCCGCCAGGGCCCGCGCGAGCGCGTGTATGGGGTGCTCGAGACCCGGGTACTCGGGATAGGACACGACCCGCTCGAAGCGTGTCTCCTCGCGGACGCGGTCGACCTCGAACCCGGGCACGAACACCATCTGCTCACCGGCGGTGGACTGCGCGACGAGAACAGGGCGCTCCGTGAAGAGGTAGGCGAACCCGAAGAAGTACCGGACGTAATCGGGGTCGGAGAGGACGTAGCCGGCGAGGCCCGCTGCGGCGCAGTGCTCGAGGAGCCGCGCGCGCCGGGCGGCGTGTTCCTCCGCATCGATGGCGAGCGTCACCCGGACTCCGGTTCAGATGGCGAGGACGGCGTCGCGCGCGGCGCCCGTGCCGACGAGCGTCACGGGCACGTCGAGCGCCTGCTCGACGAACCGGACGTACTCGCGCGCGGCGAGCGGAAGCCCGTCGGCGCCGAGGTGCTGCTGCCAGCCGCGGCGGGTCTCGAAGACGGGGCGGCAATGGTGGAAGTCGGACTGGTGGGCGGGGAACTCCTCGGTCTCCGTACCGTCCGGCAGCCTGTAGCGCACGCAGATCGGGATCTCGGCGAAGCTGGACAGCACGTCGAGCTTGGTCAGCGCGAGCGAGGTGATGCCGTTGAGCCGCACCGCGAAACGAAGCGCGACGAGGTCGAGCCATCCGCAGCGGCGTTCGCGCCCGGTCACCGTGCCGAACTCGCCACCGAGCTCGCGCACCCGCTCCTGGTCGCCACCCTCGATCTCGCTCGGGAAGGGCCCTTCGCCGACGCGCGTGACGTAGGCCTTGGTCACGCCCATCACCTCGTCGATGCGGTTGGGACCGATGCCGAAGCTGACGGCGGCGCCGGCTGCGATCGGGCTCGACGAGGTGACGAACGGGTAGGTGCCGTGATCGAGGTCGAGAAGTGTCCCCTGGGCGCCCTCGAAGAGCACGCGCCGGCCGGCCCGCAGGGCACGATCGACGAGCAGTGACGTGTCGGTGATGTACGAGGCAAGCCGCTCGGCATGCTCGAGATACGCCTCCGTGATGGTGACCGCGTCGACGAGGTCGATGCCGTACACCTTCTCCAGCCAGATGTTCTTCTCGGCGGCGGCGAGCTCGATCTTCTCGCGCAGGATCTTGGCGTCGAGCAGATCCTGGGCCCGGATTCCGATGCGGGTCGCCTTGTCGGCGTAGGCGGGGCCGATCCCGCGCCTCGTCGTCCCGATCTGCAGCTTCCCGAGCCGGCGCTCGCGCGCGCCGTCGAGCGCGACATGCCAGGGCATGATCAGGTGCGCGTTCCCCGAGATGTGCACGAGCCCGTGGGTCGGCAGACCCCGGGACTCGAGCTCGTCGAGCTCTCCGATGAGCACGGCCGGGTCGATCACGCAGCCGGCGCCGATCGCGCATGCCTTGCCCTGGATGATCCCGCTGGGGACGGCACGGATCTTGTAGGTCTCGTCGCCGACGACGACGGTGTGGCCGGCATTGGGGCCGCCCTGGTAACGGCACACGAGGTCGGATTCGGCCGCGAGCAGGTCGACGATCTTGCCCTTTCCCTCGTCACCCCACTGCGCGCCGACGATCACTGTCGCGGGCACGTGCCGCAGTGTTGCACGCGCGCCCAATGGTGCGCCCGGGGAACCGCGTGGCTCGGGACGCGGACCGTGCAGAGCCGTGCCCTCGAGTGCGGGCTCTGTCCGTTCACGACGTCCCAAGCCTCCAACCACCCGGGGGAGGAATCTCCGCGGGCTTTCGCTGCACCTTGGGCCGGTTCTTGCCAGAAGTGCGACGGTCACAGGCGCCGCGCGCGCGTGCACCGCGGCGGCTAGTGCGCCATCTCGTAATGTTCCACCGGAAACTCGGCGAGGAAGTGCGCCCTCTTCAGGATCACGGTGACGGCGCGGTGTCATGTGCCTCGATCACGGGGCGGAGCTGCTCGGTGAGCAACTCGGGGCGGTTCACGTGGGGGGCGAACGAGCGGGCGACAACGTCGCCGTAAACGGCCCAGAGGCGACGTAACATCTCCCTACCGGCGGGCAGCAGCTCCAACTCTAGGCCACGGCGATCGACGGCGCATTGCCGGCGGGCGATCAGCCCCGCCTGCTCGACGCGGTCGGCGAGCCGGGTGAGACCGGAGCGGCTCATCAGCACCTGGTCGGCGATCTCGTGCATGCGGACGCGGTGGCCCGGCTCGCCGTAGAGCTTGTAGAGCAGGTCGTACCAGGCGAGCGGCGGCAGACCGGCGGCAGCCAGCTCGCGCTCCACCTGGAGCACGACCGTGCGCTGCGCCTCGAAGAGCGCGGCCCACGCTTCTTGATGCGCCTTGGACAGCTTCGCCACCGGAGCATTGTCGCAGACGGGAATGCAATAGCAATAGTTGTTGTTACAACTAGTGTCACTGCACACACCACCAGGAGGTTCACATGTCCGTCATCGTCGGCTCCGTCGCGCTCCCCACCGGCACCTGGAGCGTCGACCCCGTTCACTCCTCCATCGAGTACGCCGTCGGCCACAACGGCATCTCGCTCTTCCGAGGCTCCTTCCCCTCGTTCGCCGGCTCGATCCGCACGGAGGGTGGCAAGGTCGTTGCGCTCGCGGGCACGGTCGACACCCGCAGCCTGGCGCCGGCCGATCCGAATCTGGCTGCGCATCTGCAGGGCGAGGACTTCTTCGCGGTGGACCGGTTCCCGGAGGCGCGCTTCGTCGCGTCGTCCGTCGTCGAGGATGAGGGCCGGCTGGAAGTGGTGGGCGACCTCACGATCCGCGAGATCACGCTGCCCGCAGTCCTCAGCGGGACGCGCTCGCCCGCCGTGCTGGATGCGTACGGCAACACGCGCACCGCCTTCGAGCTGCGGGGCACTATCGACCGCACCGCCTTCGGCATCGACTGGAACGCGGAGCTCGCAGACGGCGGCCGAGTCGTCTCGCACGAGGTCACGATCGAGCTGCACGTCGAGGCGGTCCTCGGGGACGCGTCATGACCCATGTGCTCGCTCTCGCCGGCAGCCTGCGGGCCGCCTCCGTCCACCGCCGCCTCCTGCAGGCGGCGGTGGAGGGAGCGCCGGACGGGCTGGAGATCGAGATCTGGGATGGCCTTGCCGGCCTACCGGCGTATGACGAGGATCTCGAACACGACGTACCGGAGACGGTCAGCGCCCTCCGCGAGCTGGTGGCCGGCGCGGACGCGCTCCTGATCGTGACGCCGGAGTACAACGGATCGATCCCCGGCGCGCTCAAGAACGCGGTGGACTGGGCGTCCAGGCCGCGCGGCGAGGCGGCGCTCGCCGGGATACCCGTGGCGCTGGTCAGCGGCAGCCCGTCCACCTTCGGAGGCGTGTGGGCACAGAACGAGCTCCGCAAGTCGCTCGCCATCGCAGGGGCCGCGCCCCTGGACGCAGGGGTCGCCGTGGGCAAGGCACCGGAGCGCTTCGACGCATATGGGCGGCTGGACACGGAAACCGCAGGGCAGCTGCAGGCGCTGCTCGGTGCGTTGACGGAGGCCGCCCTGACCCGCGCCCCGGTCTGAGCCGCGCGGCTAACGTCAGCGCGTGACCGCGCGCAAGGCTCCAGCCGACGGGTTCGACTCGACGCCTCGCGCGACGCACTTCGACGCGTTGCTGGTTGTCTCGTTCGGGGGGCCGGAGGGGCTAGAGGACGTGCTTCCGTTTCTCGAGAACGTGACTCGCGGGCGGGGTGTCCCCCGCGAGCGGCTCGAGGAGGTGGCGCATCACTATGAGCTGTTCGGAGGTGTCAGCCCGCTCAACAGGCAGAACCGGGAGCTGATCGCGGCGCTGCGCACGGAGTTGGACCTCCACGGCATCGAGCTCCCGATCTACTTCGGAAACCGAAACTGGCATCCGCTGCTCACCGACACGCTGCGCGAGATGACGGATGCCGGGATCGAGCGCGCCCTCGCGTTCTTCACGTCGGCGTACTCGAGCTACTCAGGGTGCCGCCAGTACCGCGAGAACATCCACACCGCGCAGGAAGCGATTGGCAGCCGGGCGCCGGAGGTGCTGCGCACCCGCATGTTCTTCAACCACCCCGGGTTCGTCGAAGCGAACGCCGATCACGTGCGGGAAGCATTGAACGCCGTCCCTGCCGCGCGCCGGGAGGCGGCGCACGTCGCCTTCACCGCGCACTCGATCCCGAGCGCGATGGCTGCCGGTTGCCGTTACGAGCAACAGCTCCACGAGACAGCGCGGCTGGTTTCGGGCGCGGTGGGTGCGAGCGACACCGCGGTCGTCTACCAGAGCCGCAGCGGGCCTCCGGCCGTGCCCTGGCTCGAGCCGGACGTGCTCGACCATCTCGACAGCCTCGCCGCGCGCGGCGTGAAGGACGTCATACTGGCGCCGATCGGCTTCGTCTCCGACCACGTGGAGATCCTGTACGACCTCGATGTCGAAGCCCGCGAGCGCGCGGCGGAGCTGGGACTCGACGTCGTGCGTGCGCGGACCGCATCCACGCACCCCGCGTACGTCGCCATGATCCGCGAGCTCGTACAGGAGCGGCTTGGCCGGCTGACCACAAGGCGCGTGGCGGGCCGCTTCGGACCAGGCCACGACACATGCCCAGTGGACTGCTGCCGGCCGGGCACCGGACGCCCAAGCCCGTGGGAGACGGCCGCACTGCCCTGAGGCCGAGTCGCGCTACGCGGCGAGATCCGTGAACTTGGCGTAGCGCTTGAGAAAGCTGAGCTTGATCGTGTCGGTCGGACCGTTTCGGTGCTTGGCGAGGATGATCTCCGCCAGGCCCTGCGCCTCCGATTCCTCCTGGTTGTAGTACTCGTCGCGGTAGACGAAGGCGACGAGATCGGCGTCCTGCTCGAGCGAGCCGGACTCGCGGAGGTCGGAGAGCAGCGGTCGCTTGTCCTGGCGCGACTCGACACCGCGGGACAGCTGCGACAGGGCGAGAATCGGCACGTCGAGGTCGCGCGCCAGGATCTTCAGCGAGCGGGAGATCTGCGACACCTCCTGCACACGGTTTTCGACGTTGGAGCCGGTGGACATCAGCTGCAGGTAGTCGACGACGATCAGCCCCAGCCCGGGCTCGCGCGACTTCAGCCGCCGCGCCTTCGAGCGGAGCTCCATCATCGTGATCGAGCCGGTGTCGTCGACGTAGATGGGCGCCTTCATCAGCTTGTCGCAGGCCGCCGTCAGCATCGGCCAGTCGTCCTGGCGCAGCTTGCCCTCGCGCAGCTTCTGGGAGTCGACCTTCGCCTCGCTGCACATCAGGCGCTGCGTCACCTCCGACTTCGACATCTCGAGCGTGAACAGCGCGACCGGCGTCTCCCGGCGCACACCGAGATTGGCTGCGATGCACAGCGCAAGCGCGGACTTCCCCATCGACGGTCGCGCCGCGAGGATGATCAGGTTGCCCGGCTGGAAACCGGAGGTGAGCCGGTCGAGGTCACGGAAGCCCGAGGGGATGCCGGTGAGGTCGGCACCGACCTCGTACAGGTGCATGATCCGGTCGAACCCCTCCTTCAGCAACTGCTGGATGTGGGTGAAATCGCCCGTCACGCGCTGCTGCGCCAGCTCGAACACCGACTGCTCCGCCCGGTCGACGAGATCCGCCGTCTCGCCGGGACGATCGAGCCCGAGCCGCGTGATCTCCTGGCCGACCCTGACGAGACCGCGCAGGGTCGCCATCTCCTTGACGATGCGCGCGTAGTGGTCGACGTTCGCCGCGGCCGGCACAAGCGCCGCCAGCTCCGCGACCTTGGCTCGGCCGCCGATCTTCTCCAGTTCCCCGCGCGCGTCGAGCTCGTCGGCGAGGGTGATCGCGTCGACCGGCTCGCCCTTGCCCCACAGACCGAGGATCGCCCGGAAGACGATGCCGTGGCTGTCACGGTAGAAATCCGACGCCACCAGGATCTCGGTGGCCGACCCGATCGCCGTGGGCGAGATCAGCATCGCCCCGAGCACCGACTCCTCAGCCTCGAGATTCTGCGGCGGCACGATCGCCTGCACGGACGGCGCGGCGGGCAGGGAGGTGGGCGCCGCAGTCACGAGTCGAGATCAAACCCGGTGCCGGGCGTCGCGTCCACCCCGAACGAACACGTCCGGAAAGACCATGGCTTGCAGGGACAAAGGAACACGTGTTCCCATCATATCCCCAGCCCGTGACGGCATTCGCCAGGCTGTCCCCAAACGTTCCACAGGCTGGTTCCCGCTCGTTGCGGGAAGTTCCTGCGGCCGTCCACACACCCGTCCACAGCCACACCGGGGCAATGCTCTGAGAAACGACGAGGGGCCGGTGACTTTTCCGGCCCCTCGTCACCACTCGAAACGGCGAGGCGCTACCTCGATTCGGCGTCCTCCACGACATCCTCGGCATCCTCGGCATCCTCTGCGTCGTCGACGGGAGCTGCCTGCCCGGCGTCGTCCCCGAGCTCGGCGACCTCCTCCGCGTCGCTCTCCGCCCACGCGTCTGCGTCGGTGTGCTCGGACGCCACGGCAGCGGCGGCAGCCGCGGCAGCCTCGGCCTGCTCCATGGCCTCCAGCTCCTCCTCGGGTGGCAGTTCCCCGCCTTCGGGCACGACGAGCGTCTTGACCTCGGCGATGACGCCTTCGAACACCTGGATGCTCAGGGTGTAGCGGCCGATCCGCTTGATCACGTCGAGGTCGATCTTGCGGCGATCGACCCGGATCTTGCGGGTCCGCCAGATCTCCTCCGCGACGTCGGTGGGGGTCACGGAGCCGAACAGCGACCCCGTCGGACCGGCCTTGACCTCGAATCGCAACACGGTCTTGCCGAGCGTGGCCGCGATCTCGGCCGCCTGGTCCGCCGACCGGGCCTCGTGCTTCGCACGCTCCGCCTCGATCCGCCGAACCTCGGCCACCCGTCCCGGTGTCGCCACCTCGGCCAGCTTCCGCGGCAGGAGGTAGTTGCGGGCGTACCCGCGCTTGACGTCGACCACCTCGCCCTTGAGGCCGAGCTTCTCGACGTCGCTGGTCAGGATCACGTCCATCCGCCTACCCCGACACGTACGGCAGGAGTGCGACTTCGCGCGCGCGCTTCACCGCGACTGCGACCTGCCGCTGGTGGCGGCGGCACGCGCCCGTGATGCGGCGGCTCCGGATCTTGCCCTTCTCCGACACGTACCGGCGGAGCTGGTTGACGTTCTTGTAGTCCACCTCGACGACCTTGTCGCGGCAGAAGTGACAGCTCTTGCGCTTGCCGCCGGGAGCGCCAGGGCCCGGGCGCTTGCGCGGTGCTGGTTTCATGGCCATGTCCTCGCCCTCCTCGTCAGAACGGAATGTCGTCGTCAGCTGCCTGAGACGGGAAGTCGTCCGCCGGTGCGGAGCCGGCAGGGATGTACCCACCGCCGCTGCCACCGCTGCTGCCGCTCCCCTCGCCGTCGCCACGGCTGCCCAGGAACTGCACCGTCTCGGCCACGACCTCCACCGCCTCGCGCTTGCCGTTCTCGGATTCCCACTCGCGCCAGTCGAGCCTGCCGTCGATCGCCACCGGCCGGCCCTTGGCGAGATACTGCGCACAGTTCTCCCCCTGCTGACCCCAGACGGTGACCGAGAAGTAGTTCGGCTTGTCGACCCACTGACCCGTCTCGTCCTTGCGGCGTGAGTTGACCGCGAGCCGCAGAGAGCAGACGGCGGTCCCGGACGGGGTGTGGCGAAGTTCGGGATCCCGCGTCAGGTTGCCGACCAGGATCACCCGGTTGATGCTTGCTGCCATCTCTTACTCCTCCTCGAAGGCGGGCTCGTCGTCGACATCATCGCTCGCGGAGGGTGGAGCTGTCATCGGACCTCCGGGACCTGTCTCGATGCGCCGTGTCGCCAGGTGACGCATCACGTTGTCGTCGATCTTGAGCACGCGCGAGACCTCGTCGAGCGTCTCTGGCTCGCTCGTGAACCACACCAGGTGGTAGCTGCCCTCGGCCTTCTTGCCGATCTCGTACGCGAGGCGGCGCCTGCCCCAGACATCGTGGCGGTCGAGCGTGCCGCCGCCCTTCTCGATCAACTCACGTGTGCGCGTGATGACCTCCCCCTGGCGCTCCTCGGAGAGCTCGGGGTCGAGCAGCAGCAGAAGTTCGTATTCGGTCACGGGTTCCCTGTACTCCTTCCTTCGGTCTGAGTCGGCCTCGCCGGCAGGTGGCACCGGGAACGCGGTGTCACGAAGCGAGGCAGGAAGCCCGAAAAGGCTAGCAGCCGTGAGGGGTACGATGGAGAGTGATGAAACCTCTCGTACGCGTCGCCACCGCCTTCGTCAGCATCGCGGCCCTGGCGCGGTTGCTGGCGGGAAGGCGCCGCCGGGGATTCCGGCACTCGGCTCCGCCACCCACGCCCGACCCGGCAGCCGAGCTCAAACGCAAGCTCGCAGAGACCCGCTCGACAGGCATGCCCGACGTCAGCTCGCAGGTGGATCCGGACGCGCAACCGCCGCGGATGAACCTCGACGAGCGGCGCGCGCGCGTTCACGCGAAGGCGCAGGAAGCGCTCGACGAGATGCGGGTGTCCGAGTGAGCCGCCCTTCGCCAACCATCGTCGACCCTGCGTGGTGTGGCAGCGGCCGGCCGCGCGGGAGCGGATACCGGCTCTGGGGGAAAACACAGAGGCGGGGCCGGTGACCGGCAACGGAGACCAGCCGGACCTGACGGAGGCAATCGCGCGCCTCGGCGAGCGCATCGACGCGCTGCATGGCGAGGTGCGTCGTGCGGGCGCCTCCTCACCGCTCCCCGCGAGCGAGCGCCTCGATGTGGCGGCAACGCGGCACCACAGCTGGCTGCCGTATCTCGAGAGTCGCGGGCGGCGAACACCCCGTACCCCGCGGCTCCTGCTCGAGGCTCTATTCCTCGTGGGCTGCGCGATCGCGGCCGGGATCGCCGAGCTCGAGCCGGCGGTGATCGCCGCCGTGATGGGCGGCGCGTGGCTACTCGTGGCGTTGCTCGAATGGGCCGCGTCGCGCGCCGACCGCGTGCGCGACGACCTGCTCTCGATCCCGCCTCCGATTCCCGCGTCCGCGCTGGCGGCGGCGACGCCCGTGGCCGAGCAGACGCCGGCTCGGCTGGAGGAAACCCAGTTCGTGCCCGAGGAGGAGCTCACCGGTGTCGGCGGGCCCAAGCTCCCCAAGGCTCGAGACGGGGAGCTGGACGCCTGATCTTCGCTCGGATCGTGCCCAGCCGTCCGCGGCCGTCACCGCGCAGTCGCCGGCAGCCGCGCCGCCCGTAGCCGGCGGCCGGTCTCCGGCAGACGGGCTGCGAGCAGGAGCCCGGGAACAAGCGGCAACCAGAAGGCGAAGACGCGGTGGGCAATCACCCCCGCGAGTGCCGACTCGAGCGGGATGCCGACCGCGGTCAGCGCGAACGTCGTCGCGGCGTCGACCCCGCCGGTGGCGATGAACGGGAGCGGCACGCTCTGCGCGAGATACCCGGTGGCGTAGACGAGCGCGAGCGCCGCGAGCCCCGGGTCGGCATCGAAGGCGCGGAGGCCGCCCCACAGGCTGGCCAGGTCGCCGACCCAGTACGCGAGGGCGGACACCTCCATCCCGCGCCCGCTGCGCGCGGCGAGCGCGCGACGGGTCCACCACGCCGCGCCGACGCCGACGGCGAGCCCCCGGCGAGACCAGCTGCGGGCGGGCTTCGTCCAGCGCTCGACGCGTCCCGGTGCGGTGAACCAGCGCGCGGCGAGCACGAGCACCGGGATCCCGGCGAGCCACGGGAGCGTCATCGCGAGCGGTGCCTCCCCCGCGATCAGCGCGACGAGGGCGGCGACCCACCCGATCACGCCGAAGACCGCATAGACGAGCGTGTTGAGCCCGATCAGCCGTACCGCGGCGTCCTCGCGGTCGAACCCGAGCCGCCGCAGGCCCCAGTACGTGATCGCGAGTGCCGCAGCCCCACCCGCGGCCACAAGCTGGGTGAGCCCGAACGAGGCGAGAGTCACCCGAAGTGACAGCCTGCCGGAGATGCGGACGCCGTCCTCGAACGCGGCGGCACCGCGAAACACGCCGGCGTACCCGAGGAAGACCGCGAGCTGGCCGGCCGCACACACTGCGAGCCAGCCGAGCGACCCTTCTCGCAATGTCTCCTTCAGCACCGAGAGACCCGCCGCGCGCCCGATCAGGAACACCACTCCGGCGCCGACCACGACGGCGAGCACTCCGCCGAACGCAACTCGCCGCCAGTCGACGTCGGGGAACAGACCTTCGTCCGGCCGCCCGCTCATCGACCCAGCCTGCGAGCAGCCGCGCCGAGCGCCGCACCGGCGACGACGTCCAGCACGTAATGGTTTCCCGTTCCGATCACGACGAGCGCAACGAACGGAGCGTACGAACGCGCGAGCAGACGCCCCGGGAGCGTGCGGCGGCGGGTGGCGAGCGCGAAGCCGGTCACGACGGCGAATGCCGCGTGGTGGCTGGGCATGGCTGCGACGGGATTGTAGAACCGGACGAGCAGCGGGTGCTCGAGGTCGATGCCGTGCTCCCCGAGGAGATCGACGAAGCCGTCGAGCGTCCGCGGCGGAGCTGTGGGGCAGGCGAGGAAGACCGGAAGCGCACCGGCGAAGGCGAACGCCGCGGCTCTCCGCTCGCGATGAAACCTCTCGTCGCGGCGGCGGAACAGCCACGTCAACCAGCCGACGCTCAGGCCGATGTTCGCGATTGCGTAGCCGGCGCTGAGCGCGCGAGCCAGCCGCGGGGCGGAACGGACCGCACGCTGCACCGCCGGCTCGACGTCGATGCCAAGCCGTCGCTCCAGCCGCACGATCCGTTCGGCGTTGGCTCGCGCACGTGCGCTGCCCGTGGCGCCGTCGAGCACGGCGCGCCGTACGAGCATGTAGCCGGCATACAGCGCGAGCCCGAGCAGGCTCTCACGGCGCGCCGAGAACCGCCTCACGCGTCGGCCCTCGCGTCCAGCCATCGCACCTTGTAGACGGCGGCCCAGTGGTCAGGGTGCGCCTGGATCACTTCGGTCCACCGGGTCGCGAGTTGCTGCAGCACGGTGCGCTCGGCCTCTTCTCCTCCGTGTCGCCCAGGCGGGGCGACGGGTGGATCGAGCTCGACGCGCCAGCGGCGGGGCCTTGCCGGGAGCACGTAGAAGCACACGATGGGAGCGCTGCAGAGACGGGAGAGCGACACGATGCCGGCCGGCAGCTCGGCCCAGCCGTCCAGGAAGCTCACGGGATACGTGCGCGGCTGGTCACCCCAGCCGTCGTCGCCGAGCACCAACAGGCACTCGCCCCGGCGGAGGATGCGCGCGGCACCGAGCGCGGAGTCCGAGCGGTACAGGGTGCGCATGCCGCCGGCGTGCCGCAGATGCTCGATCGCCCAGGCGAGCCAGTCGTCGGCGACGATCGCGGTCGTCGGCACCGGGATCACCACCCCAGGGAGCGATGTGGCGAGCTCCCAGCCGCCGAGATGTATGCCGGCGAGGATCATGCCGTGCCCGGACGCCAGGGCCGCCTCGATGTGCTCGACACCCTCGATCGGCGTCGTACGCCGGAACTCGTCGCGGCGTCCGAGGGCCCACAGGAGGTCAGCCGACCGCCTGGCCTCGTTCACCATCTCGCGGCGGACGATCGCACGCACCGCAGCATGGGCAGCGGGCCGTCCGAGCGCGTGTGAGAGGTTCGCGGCGAGACGACGCCGCTTGCGCCGACGAACCGCCCACTCGACATTGCCGCCGGCCGTTGCGAGCGTGTGGGTGACCCCTGCGGGGAGACGGCTGCCCGCCCACGCGGCCCCGTCGATCACGCGAGCCAGCATGCGGGCCGCGAACGGGCCGCGGCCGAAGGGGGCGTCGGGGCGCGGTCGACCGTCGGGCGCGAGCGCCCACCCGCGCTGGCTCACCGCACGGCCTCGAACGAGAGCAGCTGCAGCTCGTACCGCTCCTCGAAGTCGACATCGCCGATCGGTGATCGGTTCTTCGTCGTCACGCGGTAGACGAGGCGAACGGGCAGCCCGGTCTCCCGCTCCAGCCAGCGCTCCTCGCGGAGGGTGCCCTTGGCGACGCCGTCCTCTTCTCCCTGGAATCGCGTGTGCACGACGTCCACCGGGGCTCCGCCCACTGCCAACGTGGTCGCGCCCACCACCTGGAGCTCGCCGGCCAGCGTCGTGATGCCGTTGTCGCAGAGCCGTGAGGTCGTGGTGCCGATGGCGTCCGCTGCGGGCAGCCACGGCCCCGGGCTGCATTCCCAGCGAGAGATGTCCTCGCTGCTGAAGAAGGTGTGGAAGTCATCCCAGTCGCCCGCAACCAGACCGCCTCCCTCGGGGCCGCACACCTGCCAGGTCGTGTGGCGTCCTTGCAGGACGTCCCAGCGGAGCTCCATGCCGCATGCACCGGGCGTTACGGTCACGGTGGACTGGCGGGGATAGGTGTGTCGTGCCCCTCCGAGGGCAGACACCGATTCGAACCCGGTCGTCCGGTAGCGGTAGACCCCGGCGGGGATCGAGGTCTCGCCACCCCGCGCGAGGTCGCGATACCGCTTGACCGCGTCGGCGACGGTCGAAGCCTCGACCCGATCGCGGTGCGCCAGCAACCAGGCGCCGGCGGCCGCCGCCGCAATCGACAGCGCGGCGGCCGCGAGCAGCACTACGTGTCGTCTCTGTCTGTGTTTCGGCATGCCCGTGGCGTGTGAGCCTACCGCGGGAAAGCCCCTGGAAAGACGGGGTCCACCGCAGGAGGCGTCAGCTGCCGAGGCAGACGAACCCGGCAGGCTCCGGATGGCCGGAGGCGTTCGCTCCCTGCGCGGAGGCGAGGGCGGCAGCCGGCCCCGCTCCCGCGAGCAGAGCGCGATGAAACGCGCGCATGAGGGTGGGCGCTTGGCGGTCGGGAACCGGCGCGACGCTGGCCACGATGGTCCGTGTTCCCATCCCGAGCAGCGTCGCGGCCAGCCCGAGTAGCTCCTCGCCGGGGTGGGCCTCCGAGAGGGCAAGGTCGCAGGAGGAGAGCACGAGCACTCCCGGCGGGCGGCGCAAGGACTGGAGGTCGTACGTCGTCAGCGACCCGTCCGCGAGCAGGAACGAGGAGAAGAGCGGGCTGTCCGAGCGGAAGCGCCCGTGACACGCGAGGTGGGCGACGGCGGCGCCGTCCAGCGCCCGTAGCGCCGCCGCCACCGTTGCCTGCTCACCGGTCAGCGCGACCGCACCTGGATGAAGACTGGCGATCTCCTGCGCCTCGCGCCGGGCGTGGCGTAGTCGGGGGCCCGCCACGCAGACGACGGGGCCGCGCGGCCCGCCGGTCGCGCCTTCGTGCAGCGTCACCCACAATGACGCCGACGGCGCGACGGTGAGTGGCCGGCCACGCAGTGAGGAGAACATCGCCCACGGCAGCGCGTGGAGCCTGCTGCCCGGGACGAGGACGATCTCGGCACCGCCGATCTGCGGCTTCGCCGCGTCCAGCAGCAGCCCGTCGAGGTTGAGCAGCGCGCGCTCGACGGTTCGCGCGGCCGCCTCGCGCCGGGAGCGGCTGAGGTCGGAGCGGGACATCAGGCGAAGCCCGAACCGCAACCAGGTCAGCGGCTCCTCGATCGCGCTTGCGGGGCACAGCTCGTAGTGCCGTACCCGTCCGGCCCGGGCGACAAGGAGGTGCAGGCGGCTGTCGACCTCCACGTACTGCGCGAGCGCCCGCTCCCCGAGGGCTCGCAACACCTCGCGTGCGGGTCGCTGCCGCCCAACTGCGACGCCCGCGTCCGCGACGTGCCTGGCGCGGCGTGCGATCCTCCGCTCGACGAGCGCTTGCCTGGCGCTCAGCTTGGCCGTCTCCGCGCCGCCACGGTCACCGGTGACGAATGTGCGCTCGATGCGCCGCAACTCCTGCTGGGCGGCCGCGATCTCAGGGTCGTGCGGTATGTCCGCGCGTACGAGCAGCGAGTTCGCCCGCAGCCGCTCCGACCAGTCGAAGATCCGCCGTGCCCGTCCCTCGGCGATGGCGACACGGAGCCCGAGCGAGGCGAGGTCGGCGCCCAGTGCGGCGGCGCGGGCGCGCAGCTCCACGCTGCCGAGACCGAGCCGAAAGCGCTCGAGGAGCGCCAGCCCGCCCGCTGCGATCCTGGCCGCAGAGCGTGGGTCGCCCGTGGCGAGACGGAGACTGGCGCCCACATCCGCGAGTAGCAGCCGGTCTGCGACGGAAGGACGGCCGCCGATCCCGAGAGCGACCCGGTGCTGCAGCTCGGCGAGCTCGATCTCGCCTGCGAGGAGCGCGGCGCGTGCGATCGTGAGGCGGGCCCGCCGCGCTTCCTCGTGCCAGCCTGCCGCGACGAGTGTCTCGGCGTCGGCGATCGCGGCATTGATCGCGGGCCGCAGTACGCGGCCCGCGCCCACCTGGGCGCCGAGGGCGACCGTCCGCGCTCTGGCTGCCGCAACTGGCTGGCGTCGCCGATCGAACGCGCGGGCGGCGGCGCGCGCCGTGCCGGCCGCCGGCTTGTGATCCCCCGCGAGCGAGAGCAGCCGTGCGAGCTCGACCGCCGTCTTGAGGCGGCGATCCGTCGCGCCCCCGTCCCGCATTCCGTGCAGTGCGTTGCGGAAAGCCTGCCGGGCTTCGTCGAGCAGCATGGCGGCGGCAAGCGCACGCGCCTTCGAGAGCTCGATGTCCGTGCGTGTGGAGGCGGGAAGATCGAGACCGATGCCGTCGAGGTCCCGCAGCGCGCCCTGCAGATCGCCGGCGAGGAGTCGCGCCTCGGCGATGGCGGCGTCCGTCTCGGCGACGGCCACGTGAGCGCCCCGGCGTGCGTACAGGCTGCGGGCCGTCTGCAGGTCGGGCAGGCCCTTCGCGGCGCCGCCGCGCCCGAGGAGCACGATGCCGCGGTTGAAGAGCAGCCGGGCTTCCCAGAGCTCGTCGCCCCGCTCCCGAAACAGGCGTAGCGCCGCGGCCGAGCGGGCCGTCTCGGTGAACGGCTCCTCACTGTGGAAGAGGAGCCCGAGGCGAAACACCTCGGCGCGCGCGCGGTCGCCGCGGTCGAGCTGACCGTACGCATCGCCGATCGCGCGGAGCGCAGCCGGGATCGCACCGAAGTGCGCAAGCGCACCGGCCAGCGCGAGACGCGCTCGCGCTTCCTCCGGACGCAGCCCGGCCCGGTGGGCCACACGAACCGCCGTACGGAGCGTCGCGACCATCGCCGGGTCGCCGAGCGCGTTCTGGGCGAAGCCGAGCGCGTGCAGCGCCGCAACCTCGGCCCTGGGGCTCCGTTCCTTGCGCGCACCGGCCAGAGCCGCCTCGGCCATGCGGCTCGCAGCCCGGGGATCGCGCTGAACATGACCATGCGCGGCCTCGGCCTGAGCGAGAGCCTCAGCTACTGCGCTCGACATTCGAGCTTGCTTGTATCAAGATCGAGGTCTGCGGCCTCACATCATCGAATAGACAGGAGTCAAGAGAGATGATCGAAAGGCCAGACGACGGGTGGTCCGGTCCACTGCACGAAGCCCTCGGGAATGACCCGGAGGTCGTGGTGCTGGACCAACAGGAGCGACATGCCGTGGCCGCGGTTCGCGGGCAGCTGCTCGTCGGCGCGGGTGAGCTGCAACGATCGCCGCGCCTCGCGTCCGAGCTGCGGGAACTGGCAGAGCAGGTCGCGGAGGCACATCCGGACGGCGACGGAACAGACGGCGACGACCCTGTCGGCCTGTGGCGCCTGCGCACCGACCAAGACCTCGCGGAGGTCCTCGGCCGCCTGCACGGGCTGAGCGATCGCGAGACGCGCGCGCACGTCGCACCGAACCACGTGCTCGTCCCGTGCCCGAGCCCGCACTGGTGCCCGGCTTCGGCGCCGGAGCCGACGAATGAGCAGTTGGAGATCCCGCCGTTCGCCTGTGACGACCCCGTGTCGGTGGTGGTGATCGACGCCGGGTACGTCGAGCTGCCGTTGCTCACGCAGCGGGGCGGGATCGAGGTGGTGCACGCGCGGTCGTGGCGGTCGGTCGTGGGAGCGTCGGCCTCCACAGCGCCGTCCATGGCCGCTGGCGGCTCGGGCCCGCTGCCCGCGATCGCCGGTCATGCATCGTTCATCGTGGGCCAGGTCGCGGCACGCTGCCCGAATGCGCACATCCTCGTGGTCAACCACGAAGACCCGTGGGTTGACGAGTGGTCGGTCGCGACCTCGCTCACCCGTTACGCCGGTGCCGGCGCGGAGAGGGGAGCGGCCGATGTGATCTCCTGCGGCTACGCCGTGGTCACGGCGGGCGCGCGGCCGTCGTTCCCGTTTGCGACCGCGCTGCTGCGACTTGCGCCGGAGACAGCCGTGATCGCACCCGCAGGCAACCAGGACTCGGCAGCGCCGCACTGGCCCGCCGCCTCGAAGCGCGTCGTCGGGGTGGGTGCGTTCGACGAGCGGGCCGGCAACACGCGGGCGCAGTTCTCCAACCACGGCCCGTGGGTCGACTGCTCGGCCGGTGGCTGCAACGTCGTCTCGACCTTCGTCCCGGGCGACTGGGTGACGCAGGACGGCGACGGGACGCAGCAGTCGTTCGGGCCCTTCGCGACGTGGAGCGGCACGTCCTTCTCGACCCCGCGCGTGACGGCTGCGGTGGCCGCCCGGCTCTCCACGCTCCGCGCAAGCGGGGCGGGCGCATCCGGACGCTTGGTCGCCGCGGAGCTCGCGGCCGGTCTTGTTCCGGGCACGGTGCTGGACACCGACCCCGACGTTGGCACGAAGCTGATGCTCCCATGAGCCGTCCTGTGTCAGTTCTTCGTCTTGCGTCCGGAGGTTGCGGCCGGCCGCGCCAGCGGCCGCTTCAGGGGGGGCAAGCATGGTGTGGCTGCGGCCGGCCGCGCCAGCGGCCGCTTCAGGGGTTCTCCCGAGCCGGGATCCGCGAGAGCGGATACCGACTCTGGGGGCAAACACAGGGGTTCTCCCGAGCCGGGATCCGCGAGAGCGGCTACCGGCTCTGGGGGCAAGCATGAGCGCGCTCGAGACTCTCGTCGCGCGGGCGCTCGACGGTGACGACGCCGCCTGGGAGGCGATCGTCGACCGTTTCTCCGGCCTGGTCTGGGCGACGGCGCGCGCACATCGGCTGTCGGCGACGGACGCGGCAGACGTGGTGCAGCTCACCTGGCTGCGACTCGTCGAGCATCTCGATCGCATCCACGATCCGGAACGCCTGGGCGGGTGGCTGGCCACGACCGCACGACGGGAGTCGCTGCGCGTGATCAGACAGGCCGGCCGTCAGCAGCCGGTGGGCGACGCCGAATGGTTCGAGGCGCCGGCTCCGTTCGAGATCGACGCCGCGCTGCTCGAGGAGGAGCGTGACTCGGCCCTCTGGCGCGCCTTCACGCTCCTCACCGAACGCTGCCAGGCGTTGCTCCGTCTGCTCGTGGCTGCAACGGAGCCGTCCTACGAGGAGGTCTCCGCCGCGCTCGCCATGCCCATCGGTGCCATCGGGCCGACGCGCATGCGCTGTCTCGCTGCGCTCCGCACCAAGATCGAGGCGGCCGGAGTCGCATGAGCCAGCGTCGCGTAACCCGCCCTGTGTCCTACCTCCGCCTTGCGTTCCGGGATAGCGGCCGGCCGCGTCAGCGGCCGCTCCAAGGCTTTTCCCGAGCCGGGATCCGCGGGAGCGGATACCGGCTCTGGGGGCAAGAACAAGGCTTTTCCCGAGCCGGGATCCGCGGGAGCGGATACCGGCTCTGGGGGCAAGCATGAGCCGCCCGCACAAAGATTCGGACGAGACGCTGCTGGCGGAGCTCGGGGCCGTCCTCCATCGCGTCGACCCGGCGCCGCAGCACGTCGAGGCGGCCGCGAAGGCGATCCTCGGCTGGCGCCGCCTGGACGCCGACCTGGCGGAGTTGCTCGCCGACTCGGCCCTCGAGGCGGAGGCTCTTGCCGGTACACGCGGCGCCGGCGACGTGCGGCATCTCTCCTTCGGCAGCGCACCCGTCGAGCTCGATCTCGAGGTGCATCAGGGCGACGGCAGGGTGACCGTGCTCGGTCAGCTCGCGCCGGGTGAGCCTGCGCAGGTTGCGGTACGTGTGCGAGACGAGGCTGAGCCTGTGGAGGTGCTGGCGGCCGACGCGCTCGGGCGCTTCCGCTTCGAGGTCGTCGCCGGGACGACCTTCCGGCTGGTCGTCAGCGGCCATCCCGCCGCGGCGGGTGGCACCATCGTGACGGACTGGGTGCAGGTCTAGAAGCGCTGCACCGGACGATCGTGCCGCCGGCGCGTAACGCCTCCGGGGCGGACCTCCACATCGGTCGATCTGCCCGTCTTCAAGGCCCGCGCGGTGTTCGCGGTGCGTGCGACGTCCCCGCGCGACATCGATCGAGAGCGAAGGCATAGGATTGTCGACAATCTTCCCCGCACGACGAAAGGTGGCCCGATGAGCGTCAGAGCCGGCGTCGACACCGGTGGTACGTTCACCGATCTCGCCCTGTACGACGCCGACACTGGCGAGCTGCAGATCGCGAAGGTCTCCTCAACGCCCGCCGCGCCGTCGCGGGCCGTGTTCGACTCCTTCGCCAAGGCCGGTATCGACACGACTGCGATCTCGACGTTCGTCCATGGGACGACGGTTGCCACGAACGCGCTGATCGAGCGGAAGGGAGCGCGCGTGGCGCTGCTGACGACGGACGGGTTCCGGGACATTCTCCGAATCCAGCGCACCATGCGGCCGGGTCACTTCGACCTTCACTGGGTCAAGCCGAAGCACTTCGTCCCGCGCTCGAACTGCATCGGCATTCCCGAGCGCGTTCTGTCGAACGGCGAGGTGATGGTTCCGCTCGACGAGGCTCGTGTCCGCCAGGAGATCTCGCGGCTTCGCGACGACGGTGCCGTATCGGCGATCGCCGTCTCCTATCTCTTCTCGTACGTCAACCCCGCCCACGAACTCCTGACGCGCGACCTGATCGAGGAGATTTGGCCCGGCGTCAACGTCTCGCTCTCCCACGAGGTCCTCCCTCGCTGGCGCGAGTTCGAGCGGACGTCGACGACCGTTCTCGATGCCTATCTGAAGCCCCTCATGCACGACTACATGCAGACGCTCGAGGAAACCTGTGACGAGAGCGGCATCGGCCAGTTGCTCATCCTGCGCTCGAACGGCGGGGTGATGAGCCCCGCCAAGGCAAAGGAGCAACCCGTTTCACTCGTT
Source organism: Gaiella sp. (assembly GCA_046160185.1). Lineage (GTDB taxonomy): Bacteria > Actinomycetota > Thermoleophilia > Gaiellales > Gaiellaceae > Gaiella. The sequence goes on from JBJXGY010000217.1 coordinate 22,424, forward strand.
CGGTCGGGCCCGTCCGGCGGGATCATGGCCTCGAGTGCGATCGGCCGGCTCCTCGGGCTCGGCGACATGATCGCGTGTGACATGGGCGGGACGAGTTTCGAGGCGTGCCTGCTGCCAGGCGCTGAGCCGGCGTTCACGAACCTCGAGGAGATCGAGTTCGGCGTCCCAATCGCACTCACGATGGTCGACGCGCGGGCGATCGGAGCAGGCGGCGGATCGCTCGCTGCAGTCGACGCTGCAGGCATCCTGAAGGTGGGGCCGCAGAGTGCAGGTGCCGATCCCGGCCCTGCGTGCTACGGCCGTGGAGGAACGCAGGCGACCGTCACGGACGCGAACGTCGTCCTCGGGCGACTCGCGCCCGAGTTCCTGCTCGCCGGAGATCTGGCGCTCGACGTGTCTGCCTCGGAGCGTGCTCTCGACGTGCTGGCCGAGCAGCTCGGGCTCTCCCGCGAACGCGTCGCCCAGGGGATCGTGGACGTTGCAAACGGCAACATGGCGCAGGCTTTGCGCCTCGTCTCGACCGATCGAGGATACGACCCACGCGGTTCGACCCTCATCGCCTACGGTGGTGCCGGGCCACTTCATGCCTGCGAGCTCGCCGCTTCCCTCCAGATCGGTCGTGTGCTCGTTCCGGTCTACCCGGGAGCGTTCTCCGCCTTCGGTGCCCTCCTTGCCGACACGCGCTTCGACTACACGCAGACCCGGCGGATGAGGATGCGGGATCTCGACATCGACGCGGTGAACGGCCTTTACGAGGCGCTGGAGGCGCGCGCCGCGCGCGACTTCCAGCACGAGGGATTCGTCGAGGCACCCCGACTCGTGAGGTCTGTTGACGTGCGCTACGTCGGCCAGAACTGGGAGTTGAACGTCTCGCTACCGGGCGGTGAGCTGACCGGCGAAGACATCGCTGCCGGGGCCAAGTCGTTCGAGGACGAGCACGAGCGGTTCTACGGGTACTCGATCCCGGGTGAGGAGCTCGAGTTCCTCACCTTCAACGTCGCCGCCGTCGGGACGCGTCACTCGGTCGACCTGCCGAAGCTCGCCGGCGGCCCGCAGCCCGAACCGATCGACCGTCGCCCGGTCGTGTTCACGGCCGACGCGGGCGCTGTCGAGACCGCCGTGTACGACCGCTCGTCGTTCCGGGCGGGCACCGAGATCACCGGGCCGGCGGTTGTCGGTCAGGTCGATGCGACGACGCTGCTCCCGCCCGGGAGTGTCGGCCGTGTCGACGAGTACGGAAACCTGATGATCACCGTCTGAAGGAGTTGCGATGACCACGACGACCACTGACACGAGGACCGCCACCGACCCCTTCCTGCTCGAGATCATCCGCAACAACCTCGTCACGACGTGCAAGGAGATGGGGATCGCAATGATGAGGACGAGCTACTCGCCGATGTTCAACGAGGCGCTCGACTTCTCATGCGTCGTCTTCGACGGGCGCGCCGAGATGATCGCGCAGGCTCCGTTCATCCCGGCCCAGATCGGGTCGACCGTCCATGTCGTTCCCACGGCGATCGCCGAGATCGGAGTCGAGAACCTCAACCCGGGCGACGTGATCTTCCTCAACGACCCCTACCGCGGGAACTGCCATCTTCCGGAGTTCGTCGTCATCAAGCCGTACTTCCGCGACGGCGAGATCCTCGCGTACACGGCGAACATCGCACACATGACCGACGTCGGTGGGATGGTCCCCGCAGCCTTCGGCGATCACGAGAACATGTTCCAGGAGGGGATTCGCTTCCCGCCCGTCAAGATCTACGAGGCAGATCGCGAGGTGGAAGCGATCTTCAGGATCCTGATCTCGAACGTCCGCACGCCGAAGGCGAGCTACGGAGACATGAAGGCGATGATCGGGTCTCTGTACCTGGCCGAGCGTCGGATCGACGAGCTCGTCGACAGATACGGCCGCGCCACGTACGAGCAGTGCTGTGAGGACATCAAGGACGTCTCCGAGCGCCTCATGCGCGCTCAGATCGCGTCCTGGCCGGACGGCGAGTTCAGCGCGGAGGGCCAGCTCGAAGACGACGGCGTCGTGCCGGAACGGCCCTGGAAGATCAAGGGCACGCTCGTGATCCGCGGCGATGAGCTGATTGTCGACTTCACCGGCTCCGACCCGCAGTGCTTCGGCCCGGCGAACCAGACCTTCGGGACGACGGCGTCATCTGCCTACAACGCCGTCTTCCACATGCTCCCGAACGAGAGCGAGATCCCGTACAACCATGGCTGCTACAGAGCGATCTCCGTGATCGCGCCACCCGGGAGCATCGTCAACGTGAACTATCCCGGCTCGTCGGTCGGCGGCAACTCCGATACCCACCCGACCACCGTGGACATCCTCCTCAAGGCGTTCTCGCAGATCTCGGATCGGAGCTCTGCCGCCGATGGGGGTACCTGCGGATGCATCGGCTTCGGTGGCGACGATCCGCGGACACGGGAGCCGTACGCGCACCTCCATCTGGAGGGTGTCGGCTGGGGTGGACGCAACGACGGCGACGGCAACGACGCCCAGTTCGTGAAGAACGGCAACTGCGCGAACACGCCGATCGAGGTGGCGGAGACCCGCTATCCGTTCCTGAACGTCGAGTACCAGCTCGAGCCCGGCAAGGTCGGTCACGGCCGGCACCGTGGAGGGTTCGGGACCCGTCGCATCTTCCGCTTCCTGAGCGACGGCGTGCGTATCTCCTCACACACGAATCGGCACCGGGAGCGCGCCTGGGGGCTCTTCGGCGGCGAGGCGGGGACGAACACGGTGATCGCGTTTCGACGCAAGGGCGAGACGGAGTGGGTCCGTGCGCGCGAGGCATTCGGGACGGCTTCGTACGGAAAGTTCTCGAACGTCGTCATGAACGCGGGAGACGAGATGCTCTTCGTGACGCCTTCCGGCGGCGGCTACGGGAATGCCTTCGAACGCGATCCGGCGCTCGTGCTCGTCGACGTCGCCGACGAGCTCCTCTCTGCGGAGGACGCTCGCGAGTGCTACGGCGTGGCGCTCGACGGGAACACCGTCGACCAGGCGGAGACGGCCGCTCTCAGAAGCTCGGCCCGGGGAGGTGACCGCTCGTGACGCTCTATCGCGAGGTGAACGAGATGCACCGCTGCTGCTCGTGCGGCAAGCTCCTGACGTCGGGCGGGATCGACGCCGAACGGCGTGGACATGCCGTTCTGTTCTGCTCGGAGCAGTGTGTGCGGGTGTTCGACACGTACAAGGAGCCGCGGTACGGAGACTCGGCGGTGTGGCCCGAGTCCATCGTCCGGTGAGCGGGACGGGTGATGCGTCCAGAGCGGATGCGGATGAGCGGATCTCGACGACCGCGCACGTGCTTGCGGCCCTTCGGGCGGACATCGTAGAGGGGCGCGCCAAGCAGGGAGAGCAGCTGCGCGAGAAGGCGACTGCAAGGTCGCTCGGCACCGGGCGCACGGCGGTTCGCGAGGCGCTGCGTCAACTCGTGCAGGAAGGCCTCGCAGAGCATGAGGTCAACCGAGGGATCTTCGTTCGGCGTTTCGACATCGACGACATCCTCGACGTCTACTGCGGGCGAGAGGCTGTTGAGGTCGCGGCTGCCGAACTGTTGGTCGCCCGGGCGTCGATGGTCGACATCGCGCCCCTTCGCTCGTGGGTCGAGCGCATGGACAGGGCCGCGAGCGAGAACGCGACGTGGCAGGCTTTCGCCGACCTCGACATCGCGTTCCACGAGACGCTGGTCTCACTCGCCGGCAGCCCTCGCCTCGTCCGCATGTTCGCGACCCTCGCTGCCGAGTCGCGGATGCACCTGTACGCCTACCCGCCGTACTCAACCGTGCAGAGTGCCGATGACCACCGCGAGATCCTCGTCGCGCTCGAGGCAGGGCTGCCGGAGACCCCGTTGCTCCTCCGCGCCCACCTCAGCTTTTCGGCTGCACTCGCGGCCGAGTGGCGACGGGAGGGATCGCCGTGATGGCACGACGACTGGAGGGTAAGACGGCCATCGTCACCGGCGGCACCGACGGCATCGGGCTCGAGGTGTGCCGGGCTTTCGTTCGTGAGGGTGCGAATGTAGTCACGGTCGCACGTCGAGTGGAGCCGGGGACGCGCCTCGTGGCCGAGCTCGGTGACCCGTGTGCGTTTCTCGCGGGCGATGTGTCCGACCCTGCTGTCGCGGAGCGAACGGTTGCCGAGGCGACAGCCCGCTACGGGCGGCTCGACATTCTCGTCAACAACGCCGCTCTCGACCTGTCGGGAGTGGATCTCCTCGATACGACGCTCGACGACGCGCGCCGGATCTTCGACGCCAACTTCTTCGGCGCGCTGTCCATGCTCCAGGCGTGCGCGCGGGCGATGCGCAGCGGTGGCGGCGCCGTCGTCAACGTCACCTCCAGGACGGCGCTCGTCGGTGTGCCCGGTTCGGCAGTCTACGGTGCGTCGAAAGGGGCGCTCGAGAGCCTGACGCGGGCTGCGGCGCTCGAGTTTGCGGCCTTCGGCATCCGCGTCAACTCGGTCGCTCCCGGCCTCACGGAAACCCCGATGATCTCCACGTGGGTCGCCGCTCAACCCGAGCCCGACGCGTTCCGCAAGCGGATCCTCGCGTCGATCCCGCAGCAGAGGCTCGCCCTGCCGCAGGAGGTGGCGGCGGCGATCGTCTACCTGTCCTCGGATGAGGCTCTCTCGGTGACGGGCGCCTGCCTGTCGATCGACGGCGGCTACACCGCCGGATGAGCGCTGCCGGCGCACCTGTCGTCGTCGTCGCAGCCGTCGAGCTTCCGTCGGAGCGCCTCGACATCGAGGAGCGCATCCTGGGGCACGTCGGGGCGACGGTGCTCGACCTCCGCGCCCGGCCGCTGGCCTCGATCCGCGCGGAGCTGATCGGCGCCGCTGCTGTGATGACCGAAGGAATCGAGCGTCTCGACGCCGAGACCATCCGCTCGCTGAAGCAGTGTCGTGTGATCTCGATCTACGCGGTCGGAACGGACAGAATCGACGTCGCTGCTGCCGAGGAGTGCGGAATCGCCGTCGCGAACGTCCCGGACTACTGCACGACCGAGGTCGCCGAGCACACGATGGCACTGATTCTCGCGGTCTGGCGGAAGCTGCCCCGCGCCGAACGTCTAGCTCGACGTGGCACGCTCGCGCTTGACGGGTTGCTTCCGCTCCATCGGCTGGAGGGCAGGACACTCGGTCTGCTCGGGCTAGGGCGGATCGCACGCGAGGTCGCCGTCCGGGCCAACGCGTTCGGCCTGCGGGTGATCGCGCACGACCCGCACGTGACACCCGCCACCGCAGCGAGCTTCGGCGTGGAGGTGTGCAGCTTCGACGACCTCCTTGCCGCGAGCGACGTCCTCTCTCTCCACGTACCGCTCTCGGATGACACGCGAGGTTGCATCGACTCCCGGGCGCTCTCTCGAATGCCGAAGGGCGCGTTCCTCGTGAACGCGGGACGCGGCGGCGTCGTCGACGAGACTGCGCTGCTCGATGCGCTGTCGTCCGGGCACCTTGCCGGCGCGGCGCTCGATGTTCTCACGTCCGAGCCGGTCGACCCCGCGCACCCCCTGCTCGCGCTCGAGAACGTGATCGTCACGCCCCACATGGCGTACTACTCCGAAGAAGCGCTCGTTGCTCTGCGGGTCGCGACCGCCGAGAACGCGTTGGCCGTGCTGCGGGGCGCGCGGTGACCCGCCTCTTGCGGTCAGCTGAGTGAGGCACGGGTCGTCCCCACGCCGTCCGCGAGGTAGGTGACTACAGCCGTGACGCGGCGGTTGTGCTGGCCACCCGCGGGCAGCCGGAGCTTGCGGAAGATGTTCCTGACGTGGGATTCCACCGTCTTCGGCGTCACCCAGAGCCGCTCCGCGATCCCGCGATCCGAAAGCCCTTCGGCCATCAGCCCGAGGACCTCGAGCTCGCGCGCGGACAGCCAGGTCAGCTGCGGCGCCGGCGGCGCCGGCTCCGGAGGCACGAGGGCCAGGCGCCGCTGTTCGTCCGGCGCCGGGACGAGACGCAGATGGTTCGGGCGGGCACCTGTGCGCCGAAGCGCCGTGCGTCCGCGCGGAAGGTTCGGTGTCGTCGGCGATGTCCGTACGTCGATCGTCTGCATCGTCTGCTCCTCGGGTCGCTTCGGTGCCGCCGGGACGTGAGGTCGCCTGCCTCACCTGGTAGAGCGCCGGAGCGCGATCCTGATACGCGGGAACGGGATGACAGGCTCGGCGGGAGCGGGCCGCCATGCCGTCAGAACTGCGGGCCGGCGGGCTGGGCCGCCACGCGGACAGGACTGCAGGACAGCGGGCCGGCGGGCCGGCGGGCCTCTTCAGCGGCTCGCTAGCGGCGTGGGCGCCGCATCAACGAGTAGCGATAGAGAAACGCGCCTCAGCCGCGTCGCGGTTCAGGCGGCAGCCGGAACGAGGTGGTGCCTGGCCGCGATCGTCACCTCTCCCGTTCGGGCGCGCACGGCGCGACCGCCGGGGACGGAGACCACGTCGGCCGGTAGCCCGGGTGGGCCTGGGACGACTGCGTACACGGTGATCGCGTCGTCGCTCTCTTGCTCGGTGAGCGACGCAGCGATCACCTGATCGAGACGGTGCTCGATGCTGGCCAGCGCCTCGTCGTGCGCGCCGTCACCTGCGAGGACGACGACGGCGCGGACGACGAGTCTCGACGGCCACCCCGCGAAGCAGAAGAGTGCGTCGCAGGCCTGCTCGCGGGTGAGCGTGACACGTAACCCGACGCCGCCGGCTCCTCCTGCGGCGCCCGACGCCAGCACGGTCGAGCCGTCCACGAGTTCTGCAGAGACGATGTGTGCACGCTGGGCATCAGCGGCGACCACCTCGAGAGCGATGGCGCCCAGGCCGATGCGGCTCCCCAGCCTCCGATCGTCGCCCGCCAGGGGGCCGGCGACGACGAGCGTCAGCGAAACCGCCGGCAGCTGGGACGCCGTGCGCGGGATGATGAGCGCGACCGGGGGCTCGACGGTTGGGGTGGTGCCGGCGGCGTGATCGCCGACCGGCACCGTGCCCCGCGAGCCGGCCCGCCACACCCCACGCAGCGCCCCCCGGCGCCCCGCGTGGGGTGGATCGTCCTGCTCTCCGTAACGAGCCGCCCGGGCTTCAATCGCCGTCCAGCCCGCGTGCTGCGCAAGGGCGCCACCTTCCCCCGCGATCGGCCCGCGGGAGCCACGACGAGCATCGCCTCGAGCGCTCATCTCTCCCTCGGTTGGCACGTCGACCACCATGTGGCTGCCGCCCGTCCGTCGGGAGATCGCCCGCACGCTGTCACTCGCGGTATCGGCCGGCTGAGCCATCGGTGGTTCCCCCTTTCGACGTGTCGCCCTTCCCGTGACGACACCGTACGGCCGGTGTCCGCCCGCGTCATCGATGAAAACCCTGGACCTGGCAACGGGCCGGGTGCTCGATCCGCGTGCAGACCGAGAAGAAGCTGCAGATCGAGGTCGGCGCGGTGCAACGGGGCTCGGCCCGCCCGAGCGCCCGGCGCCTGCGGTGTGACGGATCGGCTTCGCGGAGACGTATCGACCACATGAAGGCCTTCGTGGCAGTCCTGCTCGTGTCCGTTCTCGCAGGAGTGTCCGCCGGATCCGCACAGGGGTGTTCGTGCGCTCTGGTCGACCCGCGAGTTGGGCTGCAGGAAGCCGACGGTGCGTTCATCGGCGTCCTGGCGCGACGGGCGGTTCAGGGGGTCGGGGCGGTGCTGACCTTCCGCGTCGAGGAGGTGTTCAAGGGAGAACTCGGGTCGACCGTCGAGGTGCGGACCAACGCCTCCAGCGCCGGTTGTGGCCTCGATCTCCCTGAGGGCGAACGCACTGGTCTGTTCCTGCAGCGACGGGACGGGGCCTGGACGACTCATCTCTGTTGGCAGGTGGCGCCGGCAGACCTCCGAGAGGCCGCCCGTCCGCTTCCCGCCCCGGACGGCGCAGGCCCACCGGCGCTCCTGGTCGCTGGGTCGTTCGGCGAGATGCGCTTGCTCGCGCTCGACCGCCGAGGTCGAACGCTTGCGTACGGACGCGGCGTCGGGACGGTGAGGGCGCTCTCGGTGTGCCCCGGCGGCAAGCGGACGGTCGAGGTGGCGGTCCCGGGCCTGGGCGGTGCACCGATGCTGGTCGTTCGCGCGCTCCCTACGCTCCGAGTCGTCCGGGGACAGCCCGCGGGCGCTCTCGAGCAGGTGCGGCGGCTGCGCTGCCTCGATCGACGGGGCCTGCGGTCTGTGGTCTTCGTGGCTCCGCTGGGGCCGGCTCCCGGCTGGGCTCGAATCGCGCTCGTCACACCCGCTCGCACGACCGTGCGCTGGTCCGGGCACGCGGCCGACGCCTACCTCGGCCGGCGCGCGGCTCACCTGACGACGGGACGCGACGGAACCATCCTCGTGCGACTCGATCTCGTGACCGGCGGGCGCAAGCGCATCGGTCTCGTTCCTCACGCGATGTATGCGTTGCACCCGAGCCCGGACGGGCGGTACCTTGCGGGTCTCTCACCGACCCGGCCCCGCGAGGGAGACGTCGACCGGATGCGCGTCGTCGTGGTGACCGTGGACACCGGCCGCTTCCGGGCGACAGGAACCCTGCCGCGGGGAGGTCGCGGCGCCATCCGCTGGATCGACGACGCGCGGCTCGCCGTGTTCCCGGTCGAAGCGCCGGGAGCCGTAGAGATCCGAACTGCCGCCCTCGTCCGGACGGCGAGCATCGGTCGCTGGTACGCGCAGGACGTCGCCCTCGCCCGCGGCACGGCGTTCGGTACGGACTGGCGCGGCGACCTGATCGCAGCCGCGCTGCCGTCGGGTCCAGCCCGGGTTCTGCGCCGGCTGCCCGGCGTCGCGGGCGGCCCGGTGGTTGTGGTACCCGCGCCCGGCTAGATGAGTAGTTTCACTACCTCGCGGGCCGGCTGCGTGTGCGGGACGCGCTGGGCCGCTCCCGTGTCTGCTTCGCGTGGGAGACGTGGCACCGTTGCGCCCGGCAACGGCACCACGTTCCCCCCGCACCCCAACACGCCCCGCCCACGCCCCGGCGAACACGATCCCGTGGAACTACTCATCTAGGAACTCACCCGTTTCTCATCGGCTCGTGCCACGATGCGGCGATGGCGCGTTCGCGCATCCTGGTCGTGGAGGACGACACGCGCATCGCGGCTGCGCTGCGGCGCACGCTCGCGTACGAGGGGTATGAGGTCGAGACGGCCGGGGACGGGCGGGCAGGTCTCGCAGCCGCCGCGGCGCGCCTGCCCGACCTCGTCGTCCTCGACCTGATGCTGCCCGAGCTGGACGGCCTGGAGGTCTGCCGCCGCCTGCGCGCGGGAGGCGACGTCCCGATCCTCGTGCTCACCGCGCGCGACGCCGTCGGCGACCGGGTCGAGGGCCTCGATGCCGGCGCGGACGACTACCTTGTCAAGCCGTTCGCGAACGAGGAGCTGCTTGCACGGATCCGCGCCCTGCTGCGACGCGCCGTCCCCCACCACTCCGAGGTGCTGCGATTCGCCGACGTCGAGCTCGACGGGGGCGCGCGACAGGTCCGGCGAGGAGGACGCTCGCTGAGCCTGACCGTCCTCGAGTTCAGCCTGCTCGAGCACTTCCTGCGCAACGCACGGCTGGTGCTGACGCGCTCGCAGCTGCGAGAGGCGGTGTGGGGCATCGACCTGGCGACCGCCAGCAACGTCGTCGACGTGTACGTGCGCTATCTGCGGGGGAAGCTGGAAGCTTCGGGTGAGCCCCGGCTCCTGCAGACGGTGCGCGGTGTCGGCTACGTGTTGCGCGAGGAGCCGTAGGTGTCCTTCCGGCTGCGCCTCGTGCTGGGCGGGGTGCTCGTCGCCGCGCTCGTGCTCGCGCTCTTCACGTGGGGCGTCGATGCGCTGATCGGCGCCAGTGTGCGCGAAGACCAGGAGAGAAGGGTCGCGGTGGCGGCCGAGGAGAGCGTCGCCTCGCTCGGGGCAGCCTCGCGCGAGGCGCTGCGCGCCGGGGTGGCACCCACCGCGGTCACGCTCGACGAATCCGAGGGATCGTTCGTGGCCGCTTTCGATGCCGGGGGCCGTTTGCTGTTCGCGACCATCCGTCCGGAGAGCACGGCCACCGCGCTGCTCGCGGCGATGGGCGGCCGCACGGCCTCCGCGGGCGAGCGGACGGCGACGGTGGCCGGGGTGGAGCTGCGGCTCGCGGCGCGGCGCTGGGAACGTCCTGTCCTGGCGCTGTCCGGCGTGCTGGTGGCGGGCGAGCCGGTCCGCCTGGCCGAGAGCGAGCGCACCGGAGGGCGTGTGTTCCTCGCCATCTCGGGCGTGATCGCGCTGCTGGTGGCGACGCTGGCCACGTGGTTCGTGAGCGGGAGGGCGATGCGCCCGCTGCGTGACCTGGCGGCGACGGCCGCGGAGATCGGCGCCACGGGGGATCTCGGCCGGCGCCTTCCTGCGCGCCGCCGGCAGGACGTGCTGGGCACGCTGACGACGAGCTTCAACGCCATGCTCGACCGTCTGGCCGACTCCCGTCGCCGCACCGAGGACGCGCTCGAGCGGCAGCGCCGTTTCGCGGCCGACGCCTCCCACGAGCTGCGGACACCGCTGACCACGATCCGGGCCAACGCCGGCCTGCTGCTGGAGCGGGACGAGGTGACCCCCGCCGACCGCCGCGAGGCTCTCGCGGACATCGCCGCCGAGGGCGAGCGCATGAGCGCGCTCGTCGAGGGACTGCTGCTTCTCGCTCGCGGCGACGAGGCCGCCGGCGGTTTCACGTCGGGGCCCGTCGACCTGGAGCCTGTCGTGCGGGAGGCGGCGGCGGTGTCGGAACGATCGGGGCTGCCGGTGACGCTCGAGACCGATGACATCACGGTGAGCGGCGACCGGGAGGCGCTGTTCCGCGTCGTCCGCATCCTGCTCGACAACGCTGCCGTCCATGCAGCCGGACGGGAGGTGTCGGTGCGGCTTGCCGCCGAGAACGGCCTTGCCGTGCTCGAGGTCGCGGACGGTGGGCCCGGCATTCCGGCCGGAGATCTCCCCCACGTGTTCGATCGCTTCTACCGAGCCGACAGCGCCCGCAGCGGGCATGGCGCCGGACTCGGGCTCGCCATCGCCCGGGCGGTCGTCGAGGCGCACCGTGGCAGCATCGCTGCCGCCAACAGGCAGCCCGGCGGCGGCGCCGTGCTCACCGTGACGCTGCCGGTGCTCGCCGAAGTGGAGTAGCCCCGCAACCTCGCACGGGACTCGCATCAAGCCGGACCGTCCCGCGTTCTACTCGTCGCGCAGCAGCTCGGTGGGCTGGAGCCGGTTGACGAGGCGGGAGCCGAGCACCGACGACGCCGCCGTCGCGAGGAGGACGAGCGCGACGGGCAAGGCAACCCCGGTGAGCGGCAGCGTGTAGCCCGGATCGAGCACGAACAAGGGACGCAGAACGGTCACCAGGTAGTAGCCCATGACTGCGCCGACGGCGACCCCGGCCACGATTCCGGCGATGGCGACGGTCGCCGCCTCCGCGCTGATCAGGAGTCGGATCGTGCGAGGCTCGAGCCCTTGCGCTCGGAGCGTGACGTATTCACGGCGGCGGTGAAGAAGCAGTCCGAAGACGAAGATGGCGATCGTGACTGCGGCCATCGCGAGGGCAAAGCCGGAGTCGAGGCCGACCAGGCCGGCGATGTTGAGGGCGGCCAGGCTCGACTGATCTCGATCGAGGACCGAGGCGCGCGTGTCGATCTGAACGTGGCCGGCGGCGGGGCCGTTCCGAAGCTCGGTGGTCGCCTGCTCGAGGCGGTTGCTGCCGCTGCTGATAGCCGCGAGGAAGAAGTCTGGCGTTTTCGCTGGGACGCCGGCGATGTGGGCGTCGATACCGATGACGGCGTCGGCGCCGTCGGGGAAGCCGGGGAGTCGCTCGTACAACGCGATGATCGTGAGGTCGACCTCGACCTGATCCGGCGTCGCACGCGCGAGCAGGACGTGGAGGGTGTCACCGACCTTTGCCTTGAGAAAGTCGGCCATCTCCCGGCTGACGAGGATGCCGCTCGGGTCATGCTGCAGCAGCTGGGTGGTCTTCGACGTGGTCGTGTCGAGAGGCGCGACGCGCGCATAGCTCGCGGGATCGATGGCCGCCAGATTGGCGGGGTCCGAGGTGCGTGCGCTCCGCAGGATGACGTTGCTCAGGCCGTAGATCACCGGTGTCGTCTCGGCGATGCTCGACGTGCGGAATCGTGTCGCGTCGGCGGCGGAGTAGGTGCGTTCGGCGGTCGGGCTCGGTGTGATGCGGATGTCGGCACCGTTGGCGTAGCGGGCGTCGGCGACCTTGGCTGCGTCGTAGGAGGCGGTGAACGCGGCGAGACTGGTGGCGAGAGCGACGATGAGCGACACGACGACGGCGCCGTTGCCGATCGCCCACGGTCGCCGGCCGACACTGCGGCGGAAGAGGGAGGTGACCGGCCGGCCGAGCGAGGCCGTAGATGCCGGGCGGCTCCGGTGCAGTGCGAAGCCGATCACGCGGGCGGCAAAGAGGCTGCCGGTGAGCCAGACGGCGACAGGCAGGACAAGCAGCGCCAGGTTCAACTCGACAGACAGTCCGAAGTAGACGGAACCCGGCGCCCCGTCGAAGGCGTGCGCCCTCAAGGCCCAGACCGTTCCGGCAACGACGATCAAGAGGCCGATGAGGTCGACGCGTATCCGCCGCCACAGGGGCGACTGGGCGCTCAACTGGGCGCGATCCTGGTTGATCTCGCGATCGATGGAGCGCCGACCGGTCAGGTACAGCGCGAGGCCGGTGGCGGCGAATCCACCCAGCGTGCCGATCAACGCGGACGCGACGAGGCTCGCGGTGCTTGCCCGGTCGAGGGAGGCGCGGCCGAGAATCGCTGCGGCAGCGAAGAACCCGCACGGGAGCCCGGCGATCGCGCCCGCCGCCGTGAGCAGCACGGTGCGCGCGGCGAGCATGCGGAGCAGGTGCCTGCGGCCGGCACCGCGGATCCGCAGCGTTGCCTGCTCTCTACGCTGGGCCTCGGCCAGCACGTTGCCGGCGTAGGCCGCAAGCAGGGCCGCCAGGAGGGCCCCGGGAACACCGAGGAAGGCGAAGAGCCGCTTCGCGACCCGGGCGTCGGCTGCTGCCACGGTGAGCGTGTTGGTGATGTTGTCAAGCAGGTAGTCCTGATGGGCGGCGACAGCCGTGATTCCGGCCGCGACGCGCTTCGTCTCACGCGCGGCTGTGGCTGGATCGGCGTCGAGCAGCTCCCGGTCGAGGGTGACGTCGATCTCCCGGATCGGGGGATTCTTGAAGCGCCCCGTGCCCGCTGCGGCGGCTCGCTCATACGCCGGAAGCACGATCCGGGCAAACACGGCCGGTGGGACGACGACGGCATCCGGCGTGTAGATGAACGTCTCGAGATCACCGCCCCGACGACTGGAGAACAGTGATCGCGAACGGGAGACGTCCACGATCCCGCTGACCGGAAGCTCAACCGTCGATCCGTCGGGCAGCTCAATCGTCGCGATGTCGCCGATCGCGGCGGCGAGGGTCTTGGCGGTCTCCGCGCTGAGCACAGCGCCGTTGTGCGTGAAGGCGCCCTCGACGAGATCGATGGTGCGGTCGAGACGGGCGTACGCACCGTCGAGACCAAAGATCTTGGCCGGTCCGCCGACGCGCCGTCCGTTCGCGCGCAACGCTCCAACGCCAAGGTCACCGATGGACAGCGGGTTGGCAGCGGCAACCCCGGGCTGCAGTGCTATCTGCTGGGCCAATGGGTCGAGACCGACGGATCCCGGCTGGTTCGCGTCGATCGGATTCACGGACTCGCGGCTCGAGTACGACGACCGAACGACCGCAGCTTTCAGCGTGGTCGGACTGGACGCCTCGATCTGGTAGCTGAGCCGCCGCGTTGCACCAGGCGCGATCTTTCCGAGGTTGTAGCCGCTGCGTCCGGGGCCCTGGGCGAACGGGCTGCCCATGGGGTCGGGCAGCGGCGAGCCGTCGAGCCGCGCCGACCCGTCGACGAACACGACACCGGCCCCCGGGAGAGAGCGAACGGTGACCTCGTGGGCGGCGAGCTCGCCGGGGTTCCGGATCTCCAGCGCAACCTCCGCGCGCCCTCCCGCTGGTAGCCTCGCGCCGCCGCGCAGACGCTGCGTCAGCACGACGTGGTTGGCGGCCCGCTCGGTGACGATGCGCTGCATGTCGATCGCGAGGGGCGCCACTGCGCGTTGGGTCATCGACGACGAGAGCCCGTCGATGAAGAACAACACACCGCAAAACAGGCCGACACCGAGCGTGACCCCGACCATCGCTGCCAGTGTTCGCCGGGGGTTGCGAAGCAGGTCCGCGAGGACGTATCTAGCCAGCATGGATCGGCCCTGCGCCGTGCGACGGGGTGGCGAGGCGCTCGACACGGTCGGCATAAGCCGCAATCGCCGGGTCGTGCGTGACCAGGATCAGAGTCGCACCGATCTCGCGCTGGACCTCGCTGATCAACTCGATCACCGCTCGCGCGTTCTCGTCGTCGAGGGAGCCCGTCGGTTCGTCCGCGAGAATGACGCTGGGTCGATGCACGATCGCTCGGGCGACTGCGACCCGTTGGCGCTGCCCCCCTGAAAGCTGGTCGGGAAACCGGGCCGCAAGCCCATCCAGGCCGAGACGGGCCAGGAGACGGTGAGGGTCGTCTGCGGGCCGCCCGCCACCGTTCGAACCGCGAACGATCGCCAGTTGCAGGCCCACGTTCTCCTCGACGGTGAGATGCGGCAGGAGGTTGTCCGCCTGGTAGATCATCCCGAGCGCCCGCCGCCGGAACTCGAGCCGCCGTCGCTCGGGAAGCTCGGACAGGGGGGTGTCACCGATCGTGACGGTGCCGGAGGTGGGTACCGCGAGCCCCGCGAGCAGACCGAGCAGCGTTGACTTGCCGCAACCGCTCGGCCCCATCACGGCGAGACTGCTTCCGCCCTCGACGACCAGGCCGGCGTGCACGAGGGCGCGCACCGGGCCGCGGTCGGACGGGTACTCCACGACGAGCCCGCGCGTGACAACGGTGTTGACCGCGTTCATCGGGCCCTGACCCGCAGCTCGTCGAGGGCGTAGCGGCGATCGACTCTGTCCGCGAGCTCGCGGTCGTGTGTGACATAGAGCAGCGCGAAGTCTTCCTCGAGGATGGAGTCGAGCACGGTGCCCGCCGTCTCGCCGTCGAGCTGGGCAACCACCTCGTCCGCGAGGAGCAGCGCGGGCTGGTTGGCCATGGACACGGCGAGGGCGACGCGCTGTGCCTCACCGCCCGACAGTTGCCTCGGCCGGTGGTCGGAGCGATCCGCCACTCCGAAGCGCCGCAACAGCTCGAGCGCTCGAGCCCGGGCGCGCTTCCGGAGCTTGCGTGGGCCGAAGGCGAGCGCGAGCTCGACGTTCTCGCGCGCCGACAGGAACGGGATGAGGTTGTCCGCCTGGAGGGCGATGCCTATCCGCTGGGCACGAAGACGCGCCCGCGCCAGCTCGTCGAGATCACTCATCGCCACGCCGTCAACCGCGACCGTGCCCGCATCCGGTCGCAGCAACCCCGCCACGAGCGACAGCAGGGTCGACTTGCCGCTCCCCGAAGGTCCGATGAGACTAGCTTTCTCGCCCGGGTGGATGGTGAGGTCGACATCGACAAGAACGCGTACGGGCTCGCCGCCAGGCACCGCGAACGACTTCGCCACCCCGTCCAGGCACACGAGGGGTTGGGCGCTCACGCCGCTCTCACAGATTCGGGTGCCGACCCGTACACGTCGGGGGAGGTCGTGCGGGCGTGCGCCTCGAGATCGAGCACGGTCTTGCTGGCCTCGGCCAGGCCTGCCGGGCTCAGCCGCACGAGATTCTGCAGTTCGAACCGATCCTTGTGGAGACTGGCGTCGAGCGGAACGTTCTTGATCACGCCGACACCCGGCGCGTAGTACTTGTGCTCGTTGTCAGGCGCGCCCACCTGGCCCTCCTGGACGATGCGAACGTTGTCGTAGCACCCGAACGCCACACACACTCTGACGCCGACGCGGACCGGCTCTCCGATGGATGCGGCCTCTTCAGGTGCCGCGCCGATGCACCAGCGGGGTGTTTCGACCGTCACCTCGCCGGGTGCGAGAATGCCGGCGAGCTGGCCCTCGGCGCTTCCCAACCATGCGCTTTCCGTGTTGGTGTACGCCCCGGCCTCGTACTCCTCGGTGTAGCCCCCGAGGATCCAGACGTTGCCGTTCTTGTCGAGTGCCAGGTAGTCCATCCCGACCTGGGAGACTTCCCCCGAGTCGGTCGACTCATCCAACATTGCCACTGTCTTGACACCGTCGATCACGCGGATCACGTCGGTCATCGTGGTGATGATCTGGTGGGGCACCTGGCGCTGACCGACGAGCGTGGTGCCGCCACGTACCCACTGGATCCCAGGCTCGAGCGGATGGAACGGGTTGGTATCACGGGTGGGGTCGACGAAGTCGGCAGCGTCGAATGGCACCGGTGTCCCGCAACCCTCCTGGCCGGCCGGGGTCTGTCCACCATCGGCCGGCGGCGGGGTCGCGCCTCCGGAGGTGTCGTTGCTACCGCTGCAGGCGGCTGTGACCAGCATCAGCGCCAGCGACGCGGCAAGCGCTGCAATCGTGGAACTGGTCTGCACGCGCGAGCGTCCGGGCGTCGACGGGGTGGATCGAACTGGGCGCGACGTCATGATCACTGCTTCCTCTCGTGGTCTGGGGTTCAGATCGGGAAGCCGCAGCGGTGGTACGCGCCGGCATCCGTCTTGCCCTGGTGGATTTGTTCCCAAGCTAGGACGGGCAGATGAACACCCAATGAACGGAGCCCCGTCTTCGCGCGCAGGCCACTCGGCGGGCGCCGAGCTCGGCGAGCGCCATCTTTGCCGGGGGTTCGCGGTAGCGGAGTAGCAGCACAGCAAGCTCTCACCGGACTCTCATCGGGCGCCAATCGTCGCTTCATCGAAGGGCGGCAGGGTGCGTGCATGACCAGTTTCCGTCTTCCACGCCGTCGGCGTCGCCTCCCCTGGGTACCCGACGCAGACTGGGTTGCGGTCGTTCGCATCCTGCTCCACCTGCAGGCCGGCTTTGCACTCGTCAGCGCGATCGGCGCGCTGGCACTCGGCGCGTTCACCGGCCTCCTCGTCGTGCTCCTCCCGACGATCGCCGTTACCGCCCTCGGCGGGATCGCCGCGATTGCGCTCGTGCCCCGTCTCGAGCGCGGCTCTCGCCGTGCCCGCCGGCTCGTGGTGATCGGGGAGCGCGTGGTGCTCACGTTCGCCGTCGTCGATCTTGGTCTCGCTATCGGCCTGGCGCACGCTCCGCTCGACCTGGTTGCTGCGCTGACCAGGGTCGCGCTGCCCCTGGCCGTACTCCGGCTGCTCCGGCGCCCGCGCGAGCCACGGAAGCGTGTTGTCGCAGAGGCGGTGGTCGTATGAGCGGCATCGTGACCATCGCCGCCGACGCCGTCGGCAACCCGCTGTACCGGCTGATGCCGGATCACCTTCCGGCGCTCGTCGCCGCCGGCGCCGTCCCGGTCGTGGCGCTCGCCACCAGAATGCGGGCCCGCTCCGGCGACCAGGTTGCGGCAGGCTGGCTCGCCCGCTACCAGGCCCTCCCGTTGCCCCACCGGCTGCTGGTCTGGCTCCTCGCCACGACCGCCGCCGTGCATGTCGGCCTCTGCTTCATGGGGCATCACCCCTGGCTTGTGCCGGCGTTCCTCGCGCAGTCGGCCGGGGCGCTGCTCGTCGCGCGCCGTCTTCTCCTCGGGCGGCGCTGGCGCCGACTCGCGACCGTCGTGCTGGTCGGGTCGATCGTGGCCTACCTCGTTTCGGCGCTCTCGCTGGAAGCCCCGGATCAGGTGGGGATGGCCACCAAGCTTGTCGAGATCGCCGCGCTCGCGATCACGCTCACGCCGGCCCGGCGCACACGGCCTCGCCGGGCGGGGGCCACCGCGGCAACCGTGCTTTCGGTCGCCGTGGTGGGCGTCGGCGGCTGGCTCGGCGCGTTCACCGCCTCCGAGCGCGCGGGTGGGGAGGGCGTGGAGGCTCATCACGGGCAGGTGCCGACGCTGGCTTCCCTCGTCCGCCCTGTCCCGGACCGCGAGCCGACGCGAGCCGAGCGGCTGGCCACCCGCTCCTTCGTACGGAAGGCGTTGCGCGCGATCGAGCCGTACCGAGACCCTCGGGTCGCCGCTCGCGCCGGGTACGAGGTCGGCACGATCCGGGGCACGGATCACCACGCGGGTAGCCCGCGGTTCGCCAAGGACGGTGTGATCTTCGATCCGCGGAAGCCGGAGAGCCTCGTCTACGCCGAGACGTCGCGAGGCCCCCTGCTGCTAGGTGCGGTCTGGGAGATGCCCGGGATCGGTCAGCGTGGCCCGGCGATCGGCGGGCCTCTAACTCACTGGCACGGCCACGAGGCGGTCTGCTTCGGCTTCGCTCCGCCCTCGATGGCAAGCCTCGTCACGCCCTTCGGCGGCTGCCCCGCCCTCTCGATCGCGATCCCCCGCACGGCCGAGATGATCCATCTCTGGGCCGTCCCGGGCGCGTGGGGCACGTTTGCGGAGATCGACGACGAGCTGAAGGCGCGCGCAATCCGTGAGTTCGAGTCGGGGAGAGCCTCCGCACCAGCGTAGACATATTGATGCGCTATCGGTATGCTTTAATGCATGCGAACGACGATCCGGCTGGACGAGAGCCTGCTCCGGGACGCGAAGCGGCGGGCCGCGGAGACCGGACGTACCCTCACCGCGGTCATCGAGGACGCGCTCCGGCGAGCGCTCGCAGAGCGACCTCGCGAGCAGGCGCGGCAGCGGGTCCCCACGTACGGCCGGGGAGGGCTCCGGCCCGGCATCGACCTCGACGACTCATCCGCGCTCCTCGACGCGATGGAAGAGCGGTGATCCTTGCCGACGTCAACGTGCTCGTCTACGCCCATCGACACGACGCCGAGGATCACGACCGCTATCGCACCTGGCTCGAGGAGGCGCTCGCGGGAGAGGTCGCCTTCGGCGTCTGGGATCACTTGCTTGCCAGCTTTGTACGGGTCGTGACGCACCCCAGGGTCTTTGTCGAGCCGACGCCGGTGGCCAAGGCGCTCGACTTCGCGCGGGTCGTTCGGGACTCCGGGAACGGCGTCCGGGTGCTCCCGGGTCCCCGCCACTGGGACATCTTCGCGCGTCTGTGCAGCGACGCGAACGCGAAAGGGAACCTCGTGGCCGACGCCTATCTCGCGGCCGTCGCGATTGAGCACGGCTGCGACTGGGTGACGACCGACCGTGACTTCAGCCGCTTCCGGGGGCTTCGCTGGCGTCATCCGCTACATTCGTAGCAACTATGCTACGATGCAAGACATGGGCGAAATCGCCTCCAGGGAACTCCGGAACGACACTCGCGGCGTGCTCGATCGCGTCGCCGCAGGCGAGGTGGTGACGATCACGGTCGCCGGGCGGCCGGCTGCGGTCCTGACGCCTGTTGGTGCAAAGCCGCGTTTCGTCCCCCGCGAGGAGTTCGTGCGGCGGCTCACGCCCCGCCAGGCCGACGCGCAACTGCTCGCCGAGCTCCGTTCACTCTCCCCAGACACCACAGACGATCTGCCGTGAGCTCGGAGAGTCGCTCCCGCGGCCTCGCCGACACGACCGTCTTCGTCGCACGCGAGTCCGGCCGCGGCCTCGACGTCTCCCGTCTGCCGGAGCTCCTCGGTATCTCCGTGATCACGATCGGTGAGCTTCACGCAGGGGTGCTCGCCGCATCCGACCTCGACACACGGACGACGCGCCTTCGCACGCTGACCGAAGCGCTCGCGCTCGACCCGATCCCGATCGACGGGTCGGTCGCCGAGGCCTGGGGTGGGCTTCGTGTGCGTCTCCGTGACAGTGGCCTGCGCATGCCGGTCAACGACTCGTGGATTGCTGCCACAGCCCTTGCTCACGGGCTGCCGGTGGTCACGCAGGATGACGACTACGTCCAACTCGAAGGGCTTGACGTCGTGAAGGTCTGAGGCGGCTCAGCGCGTCCACGGCGGCGCCGCGTCGGCGTCGATCCCGAAGCGCTCGATCGCGCCCTGTACGACATCCCGCTCGACCGCACCGTCGGCGGCGAGCGCCTCGAGTGCGGCCACGGCAACGTGGTGACGGTCGACCTCGAAGAAGCTGCGCAGCTTGCGGCGGTAGTCCGAGCGCCCGTAGCCGTCGGTGCCGAGCACGGTGTAGCGGCCGGGCACGAACTGGCGGATCTGGTCGGCGAACGTGCGGATGTAGTCGGTCGCGGCCACGAACGGCCCGCCCCGGCCGGCCAGCAACTCCTCTACGTAGGACCGGCGCGTCGTCTCCTTGGGATGCAGCCGGTTCCAGCGCTCGACGGCGAGCCCCTCGCGGCGAAGCTCGGTGAAGCTCGTCACGCTCCAGACGTCGGCGGCGACACCGAACTCGGCTTCGAGCAGCTCCGCTCCGGCGAGCACCTCGCGCAGGATCGCGCCCGAGCCGAGGAGCTGCACCCCTGGGCCCTCGCCGACGCCCTCGCGCAGCAGGTACATCCCGCGCAGGATCCCCTCCTCCACACCCTCGGGGAGCGGAGGCTGGACGTAGCCCTCGTTCATCACCGTCAGGTAGTAGAAGACGTCCTCCTGCTCGGTGCACATCCGGCGCAGGCCGTCGCGGACGATGACCGCGAGCTCGTACGCGTACGTCGGGTCGTAGGCGACGCAATTGGGGATGAGCGAGGCCTGGATGTGCGAGTGCCCGTCCTCGTGCTGCAGCCCCTCCCCGTTGAGGGTGGTGCGCCCCGAGGTGGCGCCGATCAGGAACCCGCGGGCGCGGCTGTCGCCGGCGGCCCAGGCGAGGTCGCCGACCCGCTGGAAGCCGAACATGGAGTAGAAGATGTAGAAGGGCACCATCGTCACGCCGTGGTTCGCGTACGAGGTGGCGGCGGCGATCCAGGACGAGAAGGCACCTGGCTCGTTGATGCCCTCCTGCAGGATCTGGCCGTGCTCGTCCTCGCGGTAGAACATGAACTCCTCGGCGTCCTCGGGCTGATAGAGCTGTCCGACCCGGGAGTAGATCCCGAGCTGTCGGAACATGCCTTCCATCCCGAACGTTCGTGACTCGTCGGGCACGATCGGCACCACGCGCGGCCCGATCTGCTCGTGGCGGACGAGCTGGTTGAGGACGCGGACGAAGGCCATCGTCGTCGAGTTCTCGCGGTCGCCTGAGCCCTCGAGCAGAGTGTCGAACGGCTCGGGAACAGGCAGCCGGTCGGCTTCGGTGTGGCGCGCGGGCAGGCTGCCGCCGAGCGCGGCGCGCCGCTCGAGCAGGTAGCGCAGCTCGGGGCTGTCTTCCGGGGGCCTGTAGAACGCAGCACCTGCGGCGTCCTCGTCGGTGAGGTCGAGCTGGAGCCGGTCGCGGATGGCGAGTCGCGCCTCCGCCTTCACCGATTTCGCCTGGTGCGTGATGTTCTTGCCCTCGCCGGCAACACCCATACCGAAGCCTTTGATCGTCTTGGCGAGGATCACCGTCGGCTGCCCGTCGGCTGCGACCGCGGCGGCGTAGGCGGCGTACATCTTCTGCGGGTCGTGACCTCCGCGGCGCAGCGCCCAGATCTCGTCGTCGGACCAATCGGCGACCATCGCGCGGGTCTCCGGGTACTTGCCGAAGAAGTGCTCGCGGACGTAGGCGCCGTCCTTCGACTTGAACGTCTGGTACTCGCCGTCGACGGCTTCCTCCATCCTGCGGTGCAGCCAGCCGCCGGTGTCGGCAGCGAGCAGCGGATCCCAGTTGGAGCCCCAGATCACCTTGAGCACGTTCCAGCCGGCGCCGCGGAAGTTCGTCTCCAGCTCCTGGATGATCTTGCCGTTGCCGCGCACGGGGCCGTCGAGGCGCTGCAGGTTGCAGTTGACGACGAAGACGAGGTTGTCGAGCTTCTCGCGGCCGGCGAGCGAGATCGCGCCCATCGACTCGGGCTCGTCCATCTCGCCGTCGCCCATGAACGCCCACACCTTGCGGTCGCCCGGGTCGAGCAGGCCGCGCGCGGACATGTACTTGAGGAAGCGCGCCTGGTAGATCGCCATCAGCGGCCCGAGCCCCATGGAGACGGTGGGGAACTGCCAGAAGTCCGGCATCAGCCACGGGTGCGGATAGGAGGACAGCCCGCCGCCGTCCACCTCCTGCCGGAAGCGGCGGAGGTGCTCCTCGGTCAGCCGCCCCTCCAGGAAGGCGCGCGAGTAGATGCCGGGCGAGGAGTGGCCCTGCATGTACACGAGGTCGCCCATGTGCTCCGGAGTGCGGGCACGCCAGAAGTGGTTGAACCCGGTTTCGTAGAGCGTCTCCGCCGACTGGTAGCTGGCGATGTGCCCGCCGAGCTCGGTCGACTCGGCGTTCGCCTGCAGCACGATCGCGATCGCGTTCCAGCGCACGAGCGCGGTCGCGCGCTGCTCGAGAGCGGGATCACCCGGGAGCGGCGGCTCCTCGTCGACCGGGATCGTGTTGACGTAGGGCGTGGCGAGCGCGGAGCGGATGGGCACGCCCTGGTCGAGCGCGTGCTCGATCACCTCCTCCAGCAGATACCCCGCGCGACGCCGGCCGTCGTAGTCGAGGACGGCGTCGACCGAGTCGAGCCAATCCTTGGTCTCGACAGGATCGGAATCCGGGTCGGGGGTCTCTGGGATCTGCGGAAGCATGGACACGGCAGGCCTACGGGGTACTCGGGTTCATGGTACTCGGCCGCAGAAACCGGCCGGCGGCGGGGCGCGCGGCCACACGCGCATCGAGTTCGACGAGGGATAGACAGCACGTGCGCCGGGGCCAAGGATGCCCGACCGAACACCAGCAACACCAGCAACACCAGCAACACCAGCAACACCAGCAACACCAGCAACACCAGCAACACCAGCAACACCAGCAACACAGGTAACGGAGAGGCGCCGGAGTCGAACCGACCGAGCCGTGGGTTACACGACCGCACAGGTTTTGAAGACCCCCTGTGGTTTCGCCGCAAACCCGCATGAATACACGGTTTAG
This sequence comes from Gaiella sp., assembly GCA_046160185.1. Classification (GTDB taxonomy): domain Bacteria; phylum Actinomycetota; class Thermoleophilia; order Gaiellales; family Gaiellaceae; genus Gaiella. The sequence continues at coordinate 45,336 of JBJXGY010000217.1, forward strand.
CGCTCTCGCAGACGGGACGCGCGATAGTGTTTGCGATAGTTCCGAGTGTGAGACGTTCCGGATCGGGTTCGGTCCGCGCAAGGCCGGCGCTGCCGCGGGAGTACCTCAAGGGCGCCGCAAGCACCGAGTTCTCAACACCAACGCGCGAACTCCTGGATCTCCCTTCGGGCCGGGCCTGGGGCTGTCGGCCCAGTCGCATGCGCTTGGGCCTCGAATCATCCATTTCACCGGGCTTACATTGTCGGACGAGCGCATCTGCGAAGTGCACCCCGAGGTGTCCTTCAGGGCGCTGAACGGCGGACGGCCGCTCGGCCACCGCAAGAAGTCGGCGGCGGGTGCCGTTGAAAGGCTCGAGCTTCTCGGACGGGTCGGGATTGACCTCAGAAGCATCGACTCGGCCGCGACTGCACCGCTCGAGCCCGCGAGAGGTTGTCCCGGGGATCTCTCTTCGGTGAGGGCACGTCCGACTTCGGGCCCAGAGAACAAGCCTGAGGCGCTGCGATGCCGGGCTGAGTAGGCGGCGAGACAGAGGAGCTGTAGCAGCGCGTAGTAGCTGTCCTGGTCGGGGCCGATCTCGAGCTCGACCAGGATCGGTGTCCGGTCTTTCAGGGTCACGCACAGCGACTGGCGGTTGCTTGGATAGTTGACAACAGTCCCCAGTCTGTGAGACAAATCAGGCCAGCCAATACATTTCGATTTGCGTCGCATGTGGAGGCAGATCGGTTCAACCGCTTCGCCGGGAATCGAGGTATGGGGTGGGGTTCTTGAGTCGCAAGGCAAAGAACGAGCCGGCCAGAGCGCCTGTCACTCCGCGTGCACTCATTCCCAACCCACAAGGAGCGGCGTCGGACCAGGCGCGTTTGGCTCTCGAGGTCATACATGCCGCAGGTCTCTCGTTCGTCGTCTGGGGTCCTGGCGAGGCCAACACCCTCTCCGCGGCGGTGGCATCGGCCGCCTCGAGCCTACGAGGCAGGCTTGTGAATCCGTACATCCTCGAGATGGCGTATCCGAACCTCGAGCTCTGGGGTTTCTTTCACGAAGCCGCGGTCGGCTCGTCCTTCTCGGTCTCCATGGTCGGCCCGCGCGAAGGTTACGACTCGGGTCGCTTCCTGAGCATGGTTCTGGACCCGCTTAAAGGCCTGAAGAGCCAAGGCTGGGACTCGACCATCGTCACACGTGGTCAAGGGGATAGTGGCGCTGTTGAGGTGATCGCGAGCGGGGAACTTGTGCCGTTCGCGTCACTCGGAGCCACCGCCGCCATGGTGAGTTGAGACTCCGTCGGATCGACAGCCACGGAGGATGGCCGCGCGGGTCGCGGGGAGTGTGATGACCAACCTAGCTAAAGCTAAGGGGAACCGCCTCGGGCTTCCTCGTCAATCCGGCCAGGTGACGTGCAGCCGTGGCTGACGTCATGGTCTCGGCTCATCCGGCCGGAGACGCTGAGTACCCGATAAGGCGCACCGCGTTCTCGGTTAGTCGCGCTGGCACGGTCGAGCAGGCGCTTCGCGCAAACTACTCACTGGGCTGCGGCAAGCTGGTTGTTGAACCAGATGGCGAGGTCGTCTTCCAGATCGAGACGCCAGAAGGCGACGTCGTACCAGCCGCTCTGGACGAGGCCGCAGTGATGGCACGTGATGTCGGTCGCCAACTTCAATCTCAGCTCGCGGAGGCTTCCTGATGTTCTCCCAGGCACTCTTCGACCGCGTGCATCGCATTGCGAGCGCACGTTGGAGCGTCACCGCGGAGGAAACAGGCTCAGGTGGATCGATCCTGCAGGGGAAATTCGGTGATGTCTCACTCGCGATCAACACCGATGTTGTGAATGATATGCCGATCGTTCGCGCAATCGCCTCTGTCGCGCGTCGTGTACCGCTGGCGGTTGAAATGCTCGACGAGCTCAACGGGTTGAATCGACGGGGTTGCTTCACCGTTCTGAGCATCGCCGACGATGACTCTCCCGGGACAGTCGCGGTCAGGGCATCCGCTTCGATCTTCGGGGCTGCGATCAACGAGTCAACGATCGTAACTGCCGTCGAGTCGTGTGCCTGGCCCGCAAACGTGCTTCTGCTTCAAGGACTCCTGACTCGATACGGGGGCGAACCCGGTTTGGCGGTTCTCTACAGACAGATGGCGGACAGCGCGAACATGATCGGTAACGCGGAGATGGCCGACAGCTTCAACGCGATGGCCGACGAACTGCTGGAGCGCGCACGGGCCGGAACCATCGGGTTGCTTCCCTCATCGGCGTGACCCCCCTACAGCCATCGGAACGCTCCCGTGTTGGCAGCATTGCCGATGGGGCTCGTCACTGCCGACCCCCCGTCTGACGTCGGTCTAGGTTCTGCAAGACGGAACCGTCAGGAGCATTGGCCCCACTGGCAACTGTGCCCAGAGGGCGGACGTCCCATCTGTTCGGCTTCCTTGCACCACGCGCATTTCTGCTTGCCTGCATTGACACACGCACACGCCATGCTGCTTCTCCTCTCGGATTTACGGTCGTTGTCTACACATCCCGGCGGGCCCCTAGTGGTTTCTTAATGTGCCTCACATCGCGAGAGTAGAACACAATCCGCGTTCTAGTAGACGCCTCCCGTGGCCTCGACCACGCGGATCGCCTCGTCGCCTGTCAGTTCGAGAATCCCCGCAAGCGAGTTGAGAACACGAATCTCGTCGGCGCTCATCTTGCGACCGAATCGCGAGCCACTTGCCCTTGCTGTGACCAGGGCAAGACGGTACGCCTCGATTCGCAGCCCCTTGGCGAGGCTTTGTCCGGTGCCTGGTCTCATTCTCCGACGGCACGGCCGCAATCCAGTTCGCGAGGGCTGCGTCTGTCTGGAGCGCGGTCGAAGGCCCTTCCTTCTCCCAGCGGCCTGAAGCCACGAACGTCAGAAACGCTCTTCGATCCTCCTCACGAAACGCAAGCACCTCTTGCGCCAACTCGCTGTTTGCTGAAAGCTCGGCGTGAGTCTGGTCATCGAGCCGGTTCGCGATAGCACGACCTTCCACAAGATCGTTCCTCGCGCTCTCCTCATCCGAGTCCACCCGGCCATCGGCGCGGGCGATGGACTGCCAACAGATGAGGAACAAGCTCTCGAATGCCAGCCAGTCAGCGTCGCTGAAGTGTTCGCGCCAAGTCATCGAGGGCACCCGCCGTTGGAGTTCATGGGGCGCACAATCTCACGTTGCCGTCGTGTTGCGCAGGCGTCGGTCCCGCCCGCGACCTGAACCGCTCCGGCAAAGGTGCAGGCTCCACTCCTTGAGAGGATGGGGACATGTCAAGCACATCGAAGAGGTATGACCCGACCCGTTGCAGTCCTCGGCTATGTGGACTGTCACTGGCTCGCGAGCCTCCAAAGTGACTGGAGGGCTGTCCAAACCATGGACAGCGCGGCAACCACAAGGCCGAGGAGTACGGGCAGATACAGGAAGAAGGCCACCCATGGACCTATCTTCATCCATTTTGGTGGATCCGAGAACTCTTCGAGAGAGGTGCTCATCCCGAGGTAAATGCCAACTAGGATCCCCGATGCGCAGACGGCGATCCCACATACGGCTGCCAGCAGCGATACAGCATGGGCACCGGTAGTGGTCTTGATGGATCGTGCGGCTGCGACGAGTAGGAGCGCGACGATTCCTGCTGCAATCTGAGCGGGCCGCCAGGGTGCAAGGTCGGACAGCGAGTTCTGCATCGCCGTATGCGTGCCGTTGGGAGGATTCGTAACGATGACTGAGTCAAGGTAGGAATTGAGGAAGGTGTTCAGCGCGAGGCTGGCGCCTATAAATGCGATCGCCCCGAGTGCGACCATCCGCGCCAGTTCGGTCGTTTCTCTACGGACTGGCGCCACGCGCAACTCCTCGGCTTGACGAGCGGCGGCGGCGGCGGCGAGGCGTTGCTCGCGAAGCATCGCCTCTCTAGCGCGCGTTTCAGCGAGTGCCGCTGTGTCTTCCTCGGCAAGGCGATCGATCAGTCTCAACGCTGTCAGTGCGCGGGCGGGGTCAGCCTCACTGTTCCGTTGTCCATCCAACTGAGTCAGCTCTCTACGGTTGGACTGGGTGGCAAGGCTTTCGCATCCGTTCAGCGAGTGTGCGTCGGTTCGAGGACATCGGCGATTCGAGATCGATCGATCCGGGTCTCGCGGAGGCGTGATTCGACGAGGCTCATCAATCGTTGGGCGACCGTGGGATCGAGCGCGGCGTGGAGAAGCGTTGCGCTCGCAACCCGTTCCGCGTTGGCGTCCATGGCGTCGAGGTTGAAACGCTCACGGAGTGAGCCGAGCAACCCGACCTGCTCGAACCATTTCCGTTCGACTGACGCCAGCTCTCCGTACTCGGCTTCGCGTGCGAGCTCGGAGAGGATGGCGCCCTGCCTGAGGTCGTGAACCACCGCGAGCGCTTCTCCGTCTCCTGTCGATCCCAAGTCCGCGAGCGCGACAAGGCCAGAGGTGTCGATCACCACTCCTCGGAATGCCGGCTTGAGGTCCGGAGCGAGTGCTCGGATCAGCTGGAAAAGGAGGCGCGGAAATCCGCGTTGGCCGTCAGCTCCGCGATCCACCACGTGGAGCGCATCGGTGAGACCGCCGTCCTTCAACCAGTCCCGGAGTGCAACCGACTGCGGCGCCTGAGACTCGAGTCCGCTGACCAACTGGAGCGCGGCCTGCCAGTGAGCCGCGAGGGCTTGCGCTAGGTCCGCCGCTGACCGAAAGACTTCGCCGTTGAACGCGAAGCCGTCATTCAGGATGCGGCGTATGGGCGCGACGAATGTCTCGGCGTGAACGGTCGGACTTTCGCCGCGTTCCCACTCGCTGATTTGGTCGGCTCCCCAGCGGTGTTTCGGGTCGCGTGTCAGCAGCCCACGGCAGAGAAGGTTGATTCGTTCGTCCTCGACCCCGCCGAGTGGAACCGGTCGTGTGGTGAGGGCTACGCCGATTTCGGCGTCCTTCGTCATTCGATTCTGCGCGGTGTCGAAGAAGGGGTGCGCCCCGGCGGCGGCTTCCGCGATCATCATCCCCACAGCCCACCAGTCGGACTTGGCGGACGAGGCTTGCATGAACCCCTCCGGTGAAAGGTAGGGGCCGGTTCCGAACCGCCCACCGTTCGCCATGGACCGAGCGTGGCTCATCTCGGCGATGCCGAAGTCGCCAAGCACGAGATCCAGCGGTTGTTGCGAGCGTACGAGGATGTTGGCGGGCTTGAGATCCCGGTGCCACAGACCGTCGAGCGCCGAGACCGCCTCTGCGATCTCTCGGATCATCTCGCGAAGTCGTTCCCCCTCGATCTTAGGTCCCTCGGTACGAATGAGGTCTTCGAGTGATCCGGCCTCGACGAACTCGAGTTCCTCCCACCACCCAAGGTCTGCGTCCTCCCCGAAGTCATAGACCCTGACGACGTGTGCACGCGGCGCCGCCTGGACACGTGCGAGCACCTCGACATTAGGTTTGACGTCTGCGTTGTAGACCTTGAGCGCGCAGAGTTCTCCGTGACGGCGGTGCGACCGCGCAAGCAGCACGCTCGACTGCGCACCGTCTCCGATTGAACGCACCGGCTCGTAGCGGGCGCGAAGGGCCGCGGTGAGCCGAACGCGAATATGCCCGACTGTGTGGTCCTCGCCTCCATCCCGGTCGAGTCGGGTTCCGGTTGGCAGGGACGCTCCTCCATCGAGCCGTGTCGTCGGTCTGTCGCTTCGGGTGCCCTGGCTTTGGCTTGAATCGTCTGTCATCGGAGGACCCTCCCCGTGATCGCCGAGATCGTTCGATCGACGCTGCTTTCGCCGGTACAAACTACGCTTATGCTTCCGCTGTCCTGGCTGGGTTCCGCGGATCGTATCGTCGGGTTTCGCGACCGGTAGGCACGGCCACGATCGCAATACCACCGCCACCTGATCCGACCTGTGCGATCATCGACGCCCACGAGCGCATCCGCCAGATTCGTGTCGCTAACCTGTCGTCTCTCCCAGACGACCCAGACCAGACCGCCGACGAACACGACTCTCTCGAAGGAAAACCCTGCCCGCGCACTGACCGTCCAAGTTCGTGTCCAGCCTGTGTACTTCCGGAACAGCCTGCATCTGCTTGCGAAGCTGTCGGTGGGTTGCGCGAGCACCCACCGCCGCCGGACACCGCGCGCATCGGCCGCCGACGTCCAATACATTCCGCACGTGTTGAGGACACTCAGTGCGATCGGCCCTTTTCGATACATGGTCAGAGCAGTCTCGTTCATCTTCTCGGCCGCTGCCTCCGCAAGCCGCGGTCCTGCCGCCGCCACGCCGACGAGCGCCAGACCCGTCACGACCTGTGCCATTCGCGGTCGAAGCCAGAGCGGACGCAAGAGCCAAAGCCCGAAGAGCCCGAGGATCACAGAGAGCCCGGCGACGACTTCGGGCATTAACGGAACGAACCAGATCGGCGGATGTGGTTTCGGGAGTGACACAGCTTCGACGCTCAGCGATGTACGGCGCCATCCGAAGTGGCCGATCGCCCAAGGCGCAGCAACTGTGATCGCAGCGAACGCCACGAACCCGGCGAAGCGGCGGTCGCGGGCGGTCATGGTGCGGGCGCGCTGGGTTCGGCGTTGATCGCCTTGCTCGATCGCGCGCGCTTGTTCGGTCACGGCCTCCTCGTGACGCCGATCCCGCTCGGCCTGCTCGGCGGCGAGTCGATCCGCCCGCTCCTGCCGGTCGTGGACATCAAGAGTATCGATGAGCCACAGAGCAGCCAGCGCTCTGGCCGGGTCCGTCGCCGTCGTCGCCGCTGGTTGGCGCTTGCGCATCTCAGTCGGCCGCGGCGACCACGAGCACCGTGACGTCGTCAGAGGCAGTCGGGGTCGCCTCGGCCAAGAGGTCTCGAACGGCCTGTCCCGGAGAGTTGGACGCAGCGAGGATCTCGGATATCGATGAAAGGTCGACGGCGTTGACGAGACCATCTGAACAGATGAGGAAGGTGTCCGTCGGCTCCATCGTCAGACTGCGAACGTGCGGTGAAAGTTCGGCTGGCCGATTGGAGCCGCCGAGGCACTGCGTGATTAGTGACGGCTGGTAGTGGCTTGCCTGCTGCGTCGCGACATCGTCGACCGTGAGTTGCACGACACCGACGTCTCGGTCGGCGCGATAGACCTTGCTATCGCCGACGTTGAAGCAGGTGACCGTCGAGGCTCCCGACAAGGCGAGCCCGGCGATGGTGGCGCCCATTCCCGCAGATCCGGCAACCAGCGCCATGGTGTCGTAGAGCGCCAGGTTGGCGGCCACAATGGCCCTCTCAACCGCCTCTTCGCTTCCAAATGTCCGGGGATCTGCTGCCAGCGCCTCGGCAACGCATGCGCTCGCTACCTCGCCGGCTGCATGGCCACCCATCCCGTCGGCGATCAGGAATAGCAGATCGGATGCCCGGTCCTCGGCGTGTGTCACCACTCCTTGCCAATCACCTCGCACGAGTAGGCGGCCGAGCACCGCGCTGTCCTGGTTTGTGGTCCGATCTGGGCCACGAACGGTCCCCACCGCGGATGAGACGGTCGGCCTCACGTGTGCTCGACCCGCAGTTCCAGTGGTGGGTCGAGGGCAAGCTGGATGAGTGCCCCCGGTTGCGCGATTATGCGATTCTCGTCCGCCGTCCGCGCGTCGACGCCATCGACGTACGTCCCGTTCTTCGAGCCGACGTCCTCGACAACGACTGCACCGTCTTCGATTCGGATGATCGCGTGCCGGCCCGAGACGTTGTCGAAGCCGCGGGAGCTGATCTCCTGTCCGAGCGGCGAGTATTCGGTGGTGCGTCCGATACGCAGACCGTCGGGCGGGATGTGCTGGATGCCCCAGGGTGTCTGGAGGACAAATGCTGCTGCTGGTGCGGGGCCGAAACAGGTCACACACCAATCACCGGGAGGAAGTCCGTGGCCGCAGTCCGCTGTCGTCGACAGTGAGAGCGCCGCCGAAGGGGCTGTCTCGGCATCTGTTAGGCGATCTGACGAGCTGAACTCGAGCCTCTGACACGAGGGACAGGAGAGCTCGCGATCATCGATTTCGTTGCGTCCGCAACTCACACACGTCTTCATGCACGGTATCCCTTTCTGATGACGTCAGCGGCCAAGCCGTACCCCGTCTGCGACGAGGGCGGTCTCCAAGCGATCGAGGTCTCCGATCCGCGGCACCCCGATAATCGTCAACCGTCCGTCGACGACCTCGAGCTGCAACGATCGGCGTCCACGAGTTGCCTGCCCTTCGTCGGCGTAGCGTTCGGCTCCGAGCGGTGTCAGTTGCATGATCCTTTGGTTCGCGGTGCCGCGGAGAGGGCCCCCCTCCCCAGCGCCTTCCTGAAAAGGCCCGACGATGACCGCATCGAGGTTCTCCAGGATCTCATCGTGGTGTTTCCGAAGCCGCCCTTCGCCGTGTCCGGAGTAGCACAAGATGTCCCCCCCGCGGCAATCGTCAGCCATCCACGCGCGTAGCCGACCGATTAGAAAGAGCAGTGCCTCTGGCTGTTCGAACGGCTCGCCACCCGAGATGGTGATTCCGTCGATTGGTCCGTACGCTGCCCAGCGGCGGCACTGTTCGATCACAGCGTCCACCTCCACAGCGGATCCGGCAGCCGGGTCCCAGGTCTCGACCGACATACAGCCGGGACATCCGATCGAGCAGCCCTGTGTCCAGATGCCGATACGGATCCCGTATCCCAGTGCGGTCACGGGATAGTGCATTCGTGCCAATTGCATCCTCATCGAAGTGTCAGCTCCCACGTCCCATCGTTCGCCTCGGCCCTCTCGATCTCGATCGTGGCGCCTGATGTTTGAGGGTGCTGAAAGAGATGTCGAGCCAGCGGGTTGACCAGGCTCTCGACGAGTCGTGAGCCCACATCCCGACCGCCCATGCTCAGGTCCGACGTGGCGTGGCCAAGGAGGCTGGCTCGCGCTTCGGCGCCTAGCGTGAGCGTCGCCCCATGCTCGTTGAGGACTCGATCCTGGATGCGCTTGACCGCGAGGTCGAAGATGCCTTCAGCGATTTCGGTAGCGATGAATTGGAACACGACGACGTTGCCGAGACCAATGCGATTGAGAAGCTCGGGACGGTTGAGCTTGTCTCGGAAGAAGTTGGCGATGCCGTTTTTCACCCGGTCTTCGAGTTCTTCCCTGGGTGTCTTCGGGTCGACCAGCCAGACGCGCTCACCGTTCGGCTCCTCCCTGCTGAGCCCGGCGTTGGAGGTGAAGACGATGATCGCCTCGTGGAAGTACACGGTCGCACCGGTGCCGTCGGTGAGCCGCCCGTCGTCCAGGATCTGCAGGAACTTGTCGAGGATGAGGGGATGTGCCTTCTCTATCTCATCGAACAGGATCAGTGAGAAGGGCTGCTGTCTGATCGCGTTCGTCAGCTGACCGCCAGCACTGTGTCCGACGTAACCGGGAGGAGACCCAACGAGTCGCGCCTCGGCGTGTTCCGCGGAATACTCGCTCATGTCGAAACGGAGATAGCGGTCATCGCTCCCGAAGATCACCTCTGTGAGGCCCTTCGCCAATTCGGTCTTGCCAACACCGGTGGGGCCGGCGAAGAACAGCACGCCACGCGGCCGCTGGCTCGTCATAGAGCGATGTGCGTCGCTCATCCCTGTCACGCTTCGCATCAGGATGTCCACGCTCTTGCGAATTGCGGCATCCTGCCCGAGGATCCTCTCACCCAGCGAGGCAGTCGCCTCTCCAACCCGTCGGCGCGTGTCTTCCTGATCCCACGGGCTGTCGGAAACCCCGAGTCGGAGCGTTCGAGCTGCATCGGGGATGCCTTCGAGACTCTTTCCGGCACGCTGGGCCATTTGCTGTACCTCGACGATCGACCGCAGCTGGAAATCGAACGTGGAATCGACAGCCAACTCGAGCGAACGGGACGTCCGCCCCGGCTCGCTTGGGCCTTGGTCGACGCGGGACGACCGCGAGATGAAGTCTCGGCGATCAGCTGGGCCAGGTGTGGGAATGTGAATGAGTCGAATCCGTGGATTTGCGGGCCCAAACCAGTGGGGGAGATCATGTTCCGAGCGGGTAACCCAGAAGCACACGTTGTAGAACGTCCTTGGGCCGCCATCCAGCGAGAAGGCCGGGGTAGTGGCCGCGAAGCGCTCGGCGATCGCGAATATCTCGTGCGGCCTGTCAGGGCTCGAAAGCCGATCAGCCTGTTGGATGACGAGGGCGAGGCGACGGCGCGGTTGGTGCCTCGCGGTTCGGCGTTGAACAAGATCGACGAGCCTATCGAGCGTGCCCTCCCGTCCATCCGCCTCGCCTGCCGCGTCGATGATTCCCTTGGCCAGCGCTCGTTCCGCATCCCCGACCTCGCCCATAGACCCAGCGGTCTCGTTGACGGCGTAGACGTCACCGAGGTTGTGGTCGTAAACCAGTTCAGCCTCGTATTGCGCCGGCTTCAGCGCCCGCCACAATGCGGCCGGGACGCCGCGGACAATCTCGTCGCCGATGAGATATGCATCATCCACGTTCCCGGCGAGAACGACATGGGGGGCGACGATCAGCGAAATCTCGACCTCGCGCAGCCAAGCCGGAAGCGTCAACAATCCAAGCGTGCTCACGTCGTGCGGGCGCGCTGCCGGGTCTTCGTCTTCTGACCATCTGTGAACGCCAGGTTCCCGAGCTGGACGGTCGCCGGCCGAACGGCTCCAGGCGGCTCGATGATCGGCTCCGCAAGCTCGACGCCCGCCCCCGCCATCCGTTCTCGGAAACGCTCGCCATCACTGCACAGTTCTTTCTCAACGGCGAGCTCGCGGGCCGCGGTCGAGGGTTGGGTGGCGTCGCGTACGAGATGGGTTCGGAGGTGACCAGAGCCGGCGTCCATCCGCACGCGTACGCCGTACCCGTCCCACTCGGGCCGGGTCGCGATTGCAGCGCCTGTACCAATAAGTGCCGAAGCGAACCCTTCCTCTACGACATATCCGAGGTTTTCGAGGGTCTCCGCGGTCAGCGATGCGACGCGGTCGCGGTCAGCAATCCTACGCAGGGCTGCAGCCTCCTCTTCAGCACTCTTGCGAAGGTCATCAGCCCGACGGTCGAGAACAGGCAACTCCAACTCGCCACCTCGCTCGCGTTCCAGCAGGAGTCGCAGCGAATCGGCAGCTGAGCCCTTGACGTCTGCAATAGCGACGAGCAGGGCGTCGATTCTTCCTGCACGCATCTCGGACGCTGCCGCCGCCGCGTTTGTCGAATCCACCAGAGATCTGAGATTCGACACAAGGAGCGTAGCCTTGTCGAGATCGGTCTCGGAGCAGATCACCTCAGCGGCGGTCCGCGCACGCTCGACAGCCTCCATCGCAGCATCCTGCCGAAGCCTGCCGACGATTCGAAGGACGTCTGCACGGACGTCGTCGGCAGCGTCTCCCCCTGTATCGCCGCCTCGGCTCCCCTGTTCCACACCGTCCGACATGCGCCGGAGGTCGAGTGCCGAAGCGTCGGTTTGGCCGCCAATCCCACTTATCGCCTGCAGGAACGATGCGGTACGTGCTTCGGTCTGCTCGTCGAGGAAGCGGTTCTCAGCCCGGAGCGCCTCTTGCTCGAGGCGGTCTGCGTGACTCTCCATGCTCGGGCTGTCGGTCGCAGTTGGAACCGGTGGGACATCGATGGGCGTGATCATCGAGCCGTATCGCTCACACAGGAGCGCTGCCTGTGCGGCGACTCGCACTATGCGCCCTCGGGCGTTGGTAACACGTGCGGTCGAAGCCGCCAAGGCGGCGGCCTCGCGGCGAGCCGCCACGACGGCATGGTCCTCTGGAACGGAGTAGCTCCAGGATTCTGTGCTCATCGGTCGAGGGTCATCTTCTGCATCCTTCCGAGTAGGTGAGAAGACTGCCATGTCTCGGCGAAGTGTGGGGCTCGGGTATCCGAGGATGTCGGCGGGATGCGGGTCTCGGAGTTGCTTGGCTTGCGTCGATCCGCATGGCGAAGACGCACCTGTCGCTGTCGCACATCCCCACCGAGCGGAACCGCCCCACCGGCTTCACGGTGTCGATCCGCGACATCCGCGCGTACACCGCTGCGGGCATGCTCGTCCCGCTCTGCGGGGAGATGCTGCAGATGCCCGGGTTCGGCGCCGAGCTGGCCGCGTTAGCGATCGACGTGGACGCCGACGGCAACACGGTCTGGCTGTTCTGCGTGGGGGCCTCGCCCCCAAGCACACATCTTGGCATTTGGTCTGCCCGACTCAGAGTTGGCGCCCCGGATGCAGTCGTGGCGACCTGCAGCAACCAGACTTGGGTTCAAGAGCCTTCCTGCGGCGTTTGCTGGTGGTCGCGCGGGACCAAGCGGGCGGGCCTGGCGGGTGTCGTGGTGCTCCACGCGCTCGCGGCGGCGGCCAGTCTTGTCGCACCGGTGTTGCTCGGAGGCTCGTCCAGTCGGTCGTCGACGGAACCACCCGGGCTCACGTCGACAAGATCGCCTTGCTGCTTGTGGGGGCCCTGGTGATCCAGACCGGATTGACCTGGTGCGCCCGCAGGGCCTCGTTCGGGCTCTCCGAGTCGCGCTCGCGCGCCAGCGAAGAACGCAATCAGAACGCATCCTTGCCTGCCGTCGCGAGTTGCTCAACGCGATCAGCATAGTCCGCAATTGTGCGAACGACGTCCTCGAATTCACCGAAGGGCAGTCCATGGAGCGGCAGCGCGTGACGGAAGTGAACCATGCCGTTCTCGGCAAGAGCGAATGCTCCGACGTTAACCTGGAGGTTCTGAAGAAGTAGCGTTCGAGCGTCAATGTCCCGCTCCTGCGCAACTGGGGTAAGTATCTCTACCCACGCTCCTTCCTGTCCCATCGGTGTGAAGAACACGAGCTGTGTTCTGCCATTGCTGACGGGAATCGTGATCTTTAAGGTGTTTGCACCCAGCTTCTCGGCAGGCGTGGCGCCCAGTTGCTCCCGAAGCCGGAGCGCAAGTTCCGACCATGACAATTTCCGGTCCTTTCTTCAGAGAACCTAGTGGCGTTTGCCGCAGTGCGGACATTCCCATCCGCCCGACCGCTTGGCGTCAGTTTGGTTAATGTAGAGTGTCGCGCTGCACTTGCTACACGACACCTTGACCGGGTTAGTCCACCCGCCGGCGCTTGTCATGGCTTTGTACATCGCTCGTTACCTCCCGCTCGATTGGTGCACGTTTGGTTCTGTTAGCCACTGGCGATTCGACCACATACGAGACGTCGTGTCAATCCAGGTTTCCGCTCTTCCTCGAGTACCGTCGCCTCCCCAAACGCGGCAGGCGAACCCCGGTCACATAGGACCATGTGGGCCAGGGTCCAGGCATGGCTCTCCCGATGGGACAACCCAAGGACGACGAGGTGCCTTGTAGGCCACAGCGGAGTTCCGCCGCCAGTTACGGGACAGTCCCCTTCGGGTCACCGATCCTCCGGGATCGAGTAGGCGAACTCGAGATCTCGACGTTTAAGGTTCGCGGCGGCGGCGGCCAGGCCAGGGAGGACGGCCCGATGTTGTCCGGCGCCACCACGGATGAGGTTCGGGATTATGTACCTGACGCAAGCGGCGGTGGCGCGGCGTGGCCGGGTCATGCGGGCTGTCCGCGTCGTCGTTGTTGTTGGGCGAGTCCGTGTTTGAAGCGCCGCTCGCACTCAACTCCTCCGCCACCCCCGCCCCAGCGGCTCTCAGGTTCTCTACAACTTGACCGCTCATCACCCCACCTTCAACCGCTATCCCAAAGTCCCTTCTGGATGTGCTAAAGCAGTATCCCGCGGTGCTCTCGTTGCTGCATCCACCGAGAGAGTGACCGGCTTTCCGGACGAAACTCTGTGCCTGGAGTCGGCGCCTCGTGGCGAACTTGATTTCCAGACGCGTACCCGCTACAGGTGCTTGGAACGTTCCGAGCGGCTCGGGACACCGACGTGGAGGTAGCAGACGGATGGATGCGACTGGCCAGATCGTGACGTTCCTGATCGTCGTCGTCGTGATGCTCTTCATTCTCAGGCGAGCGTTTGGGTTCCAGCCTGGTCGGGCCCTTGGCTTCGCTCGCAGCGGCAAGAACGGGACGAAGATTCCCACCGTACTGCTCGATATCGTGGCGCTCTTCGCAATCACGCGATCTCTCATCACCCTCGGGTTGGCAGACAAAGCTCACCGTCGCTCAGGCCAGCCTTGGGATCATCGTGCTCTTCGGGACCGTCGTGATGATTGCCACAGCCGCCGGCGCCTTCCTTGCGCGGAGTTTGCTGGGTTTTGCTGGCGTAGTGCTCTTTGCCCTCGCTGAGGCGGAACAGCACGGCAGTGCTACCGCGCTCTGGTGGATCGTGATCGCGATTGCGCTCGCACTGGTTTACGGGCTCGTGGCCAGGCTCTTCGGCTAGAGAAGGCGGGGCGTCGACCCGTCACCAGAGCTCACGGCCCGCGCTCGTCTTGACACCGTGCGCCTTCGCGAGCTCGACGAACCGGCGCGGTGCCCTTGCTTCAAGAAACTGGCAAGTCTTCGGGCTCGGGTAAGTTGGGGGTGTGAGCCTATCGTGTTGTCCGTGTTGGCGTGAGGCGGTTCCTTGTGTCGGAGGGTGCTGGGACCCTAGGCGGGCGGTAATGTGACGCCCGCCCCTCCTCTCGACTCGCTGGCGCCGTGAGTGCATCGCGACGCTCGTCGCAGCCGTAGACGGCGTCGGCGTCAAGCCACCGAGAGACCGTCGGCCCGAGGGCAGCCCTGCACGGCGGCTCAACGTTCCAGGGCGACTCCGCGGTCCTGAGAGGGCGCTCGCTCGGGGCCAGGGGCGCTGCGCTCGATCCTCCGGCTTCGAGGCCGACGGTGCGATGCCACTCTGGCCGCTGCCGCCGAACCGGCGGTGCAGTGCGACACGGCGGATCAGATCGCCAGGCTCGAGATCCCACTGCCTCGATGGAGCAGTTGAAACCGGGTGATCATCCAGCGTGGCCACGGCGCCCCCACTCGCCTCTCGCAGCCTGGGTGGGCGCCATTCGGCCCCCGTCTTGGGTTTCATCGAGCCCGCAAATCGCTCGACCTCAGGCGCCCCTGCAGCGTTGCCATCAAGGGCGACAGGGTAGAGCAAGAGCGTCTCCCCGGCAAGAAAGCGGTTGCCGCACGAGTCGCAAAGAGCCCATCCGTTGCCGCAGCGCTCGCCATCCGGGTGAACGCGATAATGGAACGTTCGGACAGCCCCGTTGGGCTTCTCGATGTAGACGGCCGACCCTGGGGCTCGTCTCCGGTACTCCTCAGCAGCCGTGTGGGCAACGACCACGGACCCGTCCGGCTCCGTCTGGTCGACGTGGGTGCCACCGTCCGATCGGCGCATCGCTGAGACTGTTCGCTGCTGCGCTGTCGTAAGAGCCACTCTTCCTCCTTCGATTTGCGGCTGATCGATTCTCAATGGGAGTGGGCGGACGTCACAACCGCAGTGAAAGCTGCGCTCTGTCACTTTGCGTCCGCCAGCTCGACGAATCGGCAGAGGGCGTTCGCGAGGTGTACGTGCTCAATCGTGCGGCAGTCCACATCGAGGAGTCGAGGTGAGCAGACCACGTAGGCGAGGCACTGGGCACGCGAGACGGCGACGTTGAGTCGGTTGCGGGAGAGGAGGAAGTCGAGGCCGCGTGGCACATCCTCGCCGCTCGAGGAGGCCATCGAGTAGAAGACGACGACCGCTTCGCGGCCCTGGAACTTGTCGACGGTGCCGACCTCGACGCCGGCGGGGAGCCGCTCGCGCAGGAGGCGCACTTGGGCGTTGTAGGGGGCGACGACCATCACGTCGCGCTCGCGGATGGGGCGACGGACGGTGCCGTCGTGGAGTGTGTGTTCGAGGAGCCGCTCGATCTCGGCGGCGATTTCGTTGGCTTCTGCTTCGGAGTCGACGCGGTTTCCCTCGTGCGGCACCGGGAGCCAGCGGACGCCGACTCCGTCCGAGGTCGATCGTTCCGCGCATTCGGGGATCGTGCCGAGCCGGCTCTCGTAGAACGCTTCCGACACGAAGCGGCAGACATCGGGGTGCATGCGCCGGGTCTGCTCCAGAAACACGCCCATGTGCTCCGGGATGGTCGTGTGCTCGGCGCCGAGGAGGTGCTCGAGCACGCTCGCGCCTGATCCGTCGGGATGAACACCCTGTGTGACTTGAGCCAGCTGCATCGGGTCGCCGAGCACGACGAGCCGGCGCGCCGAGGTGCCGCAGGCGAGCGCGTCTGCGAGCGAGTACTGGCCCGCCTCATCGATCACGAGCGTGTCGAGCTGCCCGTCGAACGCTTCCCTGGCAAGGAACCAGGCGGTGCCGGCGAAGAGGAGCACCTCGGGGTCGGCGAGCGCGGCGATGTCTCCCTGCTTCACGTGGGCGCTTTCGTAGTCGCCGCCTTTCTTGACGCCCTTGAACTCAACGCGTTCCTTTGCGGCCGCCTGTTCGACGGCGTCGAGGAGGTTGTGGATCACCTTGTGGCTCTGGGCCACGATCCCGACGCGCCGCTTCTGCCGCAGCAGGTGCGTGATCAGCCTGGCGCCACGGTAGGTCTTGCCAGAGCCGGGTGGCCCCTGAACGACCAGGTATGAGTTGTCGAGCTGGTCGAGCAGCGCCCGCTGCTCGTCGATCTCCGCGCGTTGGACGCGGGCACCGACTAGCGGTGGCTCCCGCCGCAGCACCTTCCCAAGGTGCGGATAGCGGCCGTCGCCGGCAAGCATCGATTCGGCGAGGCGGCGCAGCGCCTGCTGCTGTGCCTTCGTCGTGTACGGACCTCCGGGAACGAGAGCGGTCGGGAGACGGTCGCTCGCGTAGTCCTTCCCCCGTTTCAGCACGAGGGTTCCGGTGGCGTTGTCTATCTCGCTCACGATCCACGCGGTACCGCTCTCGTGGGGGTCATCGCCATGGTTTCCGTCGTCGAAGTGGTGTTGCTGTGGCGGGAAGTTGAATGACCACTCAAGCGACCGTGAACGTGGATTCGCGATGGAGAGGTCGACGGGCGGGCGGCCGTCATGGACGAGACAGCCGAGCGCCTCGCGGTCGTCGAGCAGCTCGTCGTCGGTCATCGCCATCCGGCGGAAGTACCACCACCAGCCCGGCCGCGCCTCCCGCTGGTGGTAGTCGAGCAGCCGAGCGCACAGCTCGCGGCCGTCTCCGCCTGTCGCGGCGGCGAGCAGCTCCTCCCGCAGCCTTGCGGTTTCGTCGGCGGCCCCCTCGGGCTCCGGCCCCGCCCGCTCGGGCGGCTCCCGGAACGGGATCTCGACGCCTTGCTCGCGAATTGCGTCGAGACGACGCGCTAACAGCCAGTCGCGTAGTTCGAGCGTGGCGTGGCAGTCCTCTTCGTTGTAGGCCTCGATCGCTGCGAGGCGCTCCGGCTTGCGGTCTTCGAGCCAGCGTTCGAACTCGACCACGGCCTCGTTGCCGGAGCCGACGTCCGCCACACGGGTGAAGAACGGCTGCTCGATCTCCTTCAGCGAGTAGGACGGCACGCCGGCCCGCAGGCTCTGACGCACGACCTGCAAGAGGTCGACGAGCACCTCGCGGCGCAGGAGATCGTCGATCTCCTCCTCCCGGGTCGCGTGCTCCCCCATCAGCCGCGAGAGGGTGGAGGGCTCGTAGGCCGCGTAGTGATAGACGTGCATGCCAGGGTCGGCCGCCAGCCGCTCGTACACGAGGTCGACGAACGCCTCGAATGCGACCTTCTCGGAGTCACGGTCATGGGCGCGAAGCGCCCGGTAGACCTTGGCGCCGCCCGGTTCGCGCCAAAGGACACCAAAGAGGAACTCAAGCCCGGCCGCCGGATCGAAGAACGGGTCGCCCTCCATGTCAAAGAACACGTCACCCGGCGAGGGCGGCGGAAGCAGTCCGAAGCCGCGTCCAGGCTCGACGGGCAGCAAGTGAACGCGGATCTCGCCGGTGTTCTCGCGATGCAGCTGCAATCCAGCCTGGTCCTGCAGCCGCTCGAGCATCGGCGCTGCCAGCCTGCGCACCGCGAGCCCCGGCAGCGACTCAGCCAACCCTGTAAGCGTGGTGACGCCGGCGGTGCCGAGCTTCTCGATCACGTCCCGGCGGATCGACGCGACACGAGTTAGGTGGTCATCCTGCTTCCACTGCTCATGGCAAACGACGGCGAAGTCGCAGCGCTGGCAGTGCTCGCAAGGCCAAGGATAGGTAGCCGGCGTGTCGCGGACGTGGGAGCGCAGACGGTCGTCGGCATGACGTAGATAGGCGGCCACGTCGTCGGGCCGGTACTTCTCTATCTCGCTCGTGCCAAGCACAACGTGGAGAAAATCGGGCATGCGCCCCTGCACCTGCGCAACCTCGCTTGCATACCATGCGAGCTGGAGAACGGCTGACGCTTTGGCGCTGCGCGCCAGCTTCGTGTCGTAGGGCTCGTAGCTCCAATCCCCCAAGTCGGACGGCTCGTCAAGCCGAATCAGGAAGTCGGCCCTCCCGCGCCAGCCGTCGCGCGAAAACGTCGCTTGGTAAATCACCTCGACACCGGCCCGCATCGCTGCCACGGTGGCGGCATGCGCCGTCTCGAAGGCGTCATCTGCTTTGGGCAGTTCGATCTCGGCTACGTTGAGCCCCTGGGTCCGCAGGTGTTCGAGAAAGCGCTGCTCATGCTGCTCGCCCTTCTCGGCGACCAGTTCGGTAAGTGCCTCGCGCGTGTGTGGCTCAGGCCGCACCCCGCGAGCTACCTCGTGAGCGAGCGTCGTCAGATGCGAGCAGGCGAGATACGCCGACAGATCCGACGGGGAAAGACTGAGCGTTCCATCGGGCAGCAGCTTCACGGCAGCACTATCGAACGCCCGTTGTCGGTTTGCACCCCTTCATGCGAGACGTCTCCACCACCACGATTCACCGTCACGGTGAGTATCGCGTCACGTGACGCGATCGCGGCGCCCGAGCGCGTCAAGAACGAACGGATGATGTTGGGTCAGGATGGTGGTCATGTACTCGGAGACGCTTTGGCGGACTGCGTCCACAGCGACAAGCCGTTCGCTGTTGCCGCGGCGCATCAGACCGATGTAGTAGGGCCACGCGATCGGCGCGATCCCGTCGACTTCAACAGATGTGAACGGAAGTGGGATCCCGATCGCTTTGATTTTCGCGGCCTGGCGCTCTCGAGCAGACGGTGACGAGAGCGAGGCGAGGTGGCCGCAGGTCTTTGCGATATCGGCACCAACCTTTCGTTCGGTGACCCTGGCGGGTATCAGCGCTTCGGCGTCGACGTCTTCGAGCTCGTAGTGCTCCTCATGAGGAACGTAGAAGCCGCCCGAGAATCCGTTGTGAACGTTGCGGATGCTGCGGCTCTTCACTCGCGCGGCTCCCAGCAGCCGCCGCTCAGCTTGGGAAATCTGAATGTCGACAACGTAGAACGGCGCCCACGCAAGCTGCGCCCAGACCAGCTCTTCCCTGCCAAGAAGACCAGCCCGCTTCTTCCACAGGTGTTGTTCAGCGTCTGCCGCCGACAGCAGCGGCGAGGGGGCCACCACGCGCCTTGTTGCACCCGTGCGAACCCCGGTGGCCCCCGTGAGACGTGCGACCGTCGCCTTGCCGAGCCGCTTCTCGAGCTCGACTGCGTCCCACAGGTCGATACCCAGTTCGCGGGCGGCGGTCTCGGCCCCTGCCCTCCAGCCCGCCAGGCTGACGATGATCGCCTTGTTGAGGCCGAGATCGCGAACGACGTAGTCGGCCTTGGAGACGATGTCCTTCTCGATCGGCGAGTTCCACGCCTTGCACTCGATCATCACCGTGAAGTCCGCGATCCCGTCCGACTTCACGGCGAACACATCCATCTCGTGGCGGCCGCCCGAACGCCCCTCACGGATAACGTTCAGCTCCGTCACATACCCGTTCGCCGCGAAGAACTCGCCGATCTGTGATTCCAGCGCACGCCAGTTCGGTTGCTCAACGCCGGTCACTAATCAATCATCGACGATCAGAGGAGACCTCTCAACCTGCGCCTGTCCTGGATCCTGCGGCGGCAGCCGATGTTGCGACCGTGTCGAGCACGCCAGCGACGGCCGCCATCTCATGAACGATTTCGTATCGCCATTCCCCGTAGGCGCCGTCGGCGTTCACGGCATCGACCCAGCGAGCGGCGGCCTGCGTCTTCACGTCCTCGAGCGGGTCGTGGCCTTTCGTTTCCAAGATCAGTTGCACACCGTTCGTCAGCTGTATGACGAAGTCCGGGATGTACTCATGGGATTCGCCGTTGAAGAGGTACGGGATCCCAAGTCCGAGGCCTTGGTTCTTCACGAACGCCGCGACCGTGTCGTTGGTGTCGATGTAGTAGGCGGCCGACTGCTCCCAGGTGTTGGTGTCAGCGACGACGTAGTTCACGTGAGACTTCGTCACCTCGGCGACGGGTTTCGCTGTCCAGAAATCAACGTCGGTCGTGGATCCCGGTTTGCGGCCGGTTTCGTAGCGGGGGATCTCAGGTGCTTCGCCCTGTGATGTGTCGGGGCGGATCTCGGAGATCAAGCTTTCGACGGCCCAGCCGAAGTACGGTGCCAGGAACACGTCCGCCTGCTCCGCGCCGCCCTTCAGCTGCACTCGGTCGCGGACGAAGCGCTGCACGATCTCGAGCATCTGCGGAAACAACACATGTGGGGGCGCCTCACAGCTCGGCTGTTCGACGTAGGCGCGGACCAGCCAGCCTGCAAGGTCGAACTCGTGCTGCTGCAGCCGCACGTCCCTTCGCCAGCTCGCGAGGCCGATCGTCTCGAGCGCACCCGGGCCGCTCAGTAGCGGCCGGCCGTTGTTGGCCGGCAGGAACGCCTTCATCGTCGCCTCGTCGGGGATCACAGTCGGATCGACAACAACCGGCGCGATCGCGTCCCAGTTGACGACGACGCGGTTGCGGATCGCCTGCTGATAGCCCTCCACGCGGGGGAAGCTGAGCTCGTACTGGACGCGCTCCGGCAGCGCCTGCACGTGATGTTGTTTCGGCTTCGGCGGTGGCGCGGCGCCTGATTGCTTGAACGGGACGACCTCGAACGGGACGCCGAGCACCTTCGCGATTTCCTCCGAAAACCTGCCGTCCGCCCCGATCTCGTAGCTCTGCCGGCGCAGACCGCGGCCGACGACCTGCTCGCACAACAGCTGCGACATGAACGGCCGCAACCCAACGATGTGGGTCACCGTGTTGCAGTCCCAGCCCTCAGTCAGCATCCCAACCGAAACGATGCAACGCACATCGCGACCAGGCGGGTGCGTTGGACGTTCGAGCTTGTCTGCGAGCGCTTCGAAGCCGTCCGGGTAGAGCGGCCGGCCCTGGCTGTCGTGCGGCCAGTCTGTCTTCCCGACCGTGTCCAGGGTGTGCCGCATCCAGGTGCTCTCATCGGCTTTGGCGCCTCCGCCTTCGGATTCCTCGACGACCTTCGAGTCGACCCGGATCGTGTTCAACGCCCCATCACGGTTCAGCAGCTGCGGCAGGCTCGCCGCCGGCACACCTGCGGGTGTGATGTCCTCCGCCAGCCATTCGTAGAACACCTTCGCGAGCTTCGTGTTCTTGCAGACGAGGATGAACACCGGCGGCCGCGTCTCTCCCGCTGATGCCCATTCGGCGGCCATCTGGTCGCGTAACGAGCCAAGCACGGCGATCGGGATCTGTGCGTGCTTCAACACCGCCTCCGGCTTTGGGTTGCCGCGGCGGCCACCCCGTTCGGCGGATGTGAGCTTGCGGATGATCGAGCGCCAGAGGTTGAACCACTGCGCCCGCTCCTCCCCGGTGCCGTCCTTGACGGCCATCTGCGGAATCTTCACCAGGCCCGACTCGATCGCGTCCGTGAGCCCAAAATCCGACACGACCCAGGGAAAGATCCGGTTCGTGTCGCCACCGGCACGGGCGAGGTAGAACGGTGTCGCCGACAGGTCAATGCAAATGTTGATTCGCCGCAACGCGTGGATCCGGTCGAGCCCGTCAACCCAGACCGTCGCCTCCTGCACGAACTCCTCGACCGCCTCCTCATCGAGCGCCTCCGCATCCTCGAGAGTCGCGTCCTCGGGGCTGTCGTGGAGGATCCTGTACGCGTGGTGAGCTTCGTCATTGAAGACGAGGATGTTCTCCTTGCCGCCCACCTCGCGCCCGATCAGACGTCGGATCAGGGCCGCGTCGCTCTCGACATAGCGCGTCTCCTCAACAACGACCTCCTCTTTGCCGGGGCGCCGGTCGTCGACGACCCGCATCAGGCCCTGCGACAACGCCAAATCCAGTGTCTGCTGGGTAACTACACGGCGGCCGCGTCCCGTCGCCGCCTCGGCGCCGATCTTCAGGGTTGCCCGGAACGTCTCCTGTACCCCGCGCTTCTGCACTTTTGCGCCGGCGCTCATCCCTTTGCGTTCGAACTCATGCCAGTTCTTCACAAGCACCCGCCCCTGCCGCAACTGCGGCATCAGATGACGTGGAACGAGATCACGGGTGACGTAGATCGACGCCTCGTCGAGGTTCGGGTCGAGCTCACGCAAACGGTTTCGGATCGTCACGTTTGGGCAGACGACGAGCACCACGTCCGAGAACCGCGCGTCCCCCTTCGCCTGCACCTTGTTCAGGATCGACCAGGAAGCGAGCATCGCCATCACCGTCGTCTTCCCCGACCCGGTTGCCATCTTCGCCGCCAACCGCCGGAAATTGCCGCCCGGCTCCGAAGGCACCTCGACCCCCTGCAGAAAGTCGCCGCGAGCTTCCGTCAGGAACACGATCGACTCCGCCGCCTCCACCTGTGCGAAGAAGAGCGGCTGCCGGCGGCCCTCCCGCCGCCACCACTCCAACAGCTCCAGCGACGTCCGCGTCACCCCCGGATAGCCCTCCCCGCGCCACGCATTCACCCGCTCCCGGATCAGGTTCACCTGCTTAAGCGGCTGCCATGTACCGCGCGTAAAGCCCTCCTCAGGCTCCGGCGACTTCGGATCTCGATACCAATAGCCAGCCGGCCGACGGCCCTGCCGCCGCTCCGGCGTCAGCCCTTCCTCGATCCACCAATGCTCCTCAGGCTCCGAAAACGGCGAGCAGAGGATCGGGGTGTCGACCTCGACCGAACTCACGCGAATCCCCGCGACGCATGACAATCGGGGGTTGACAGACAATCCAGTCTGTACGCACAATGCGTTGAGCAGGCGTCGACCGTATGGTCCATGGCCTGCTCTACTTTCGATGTGGTGGTCGGCACGATCATCGTCGCTCGTGATAGTGAGCGACGTTGAATCGTGCGTTTCGGAACCCGCCGAGGAATGTCGGAACGGCGGCCCGCTCCTTGATGTATGCGAGGAGATCGACCTTCGGCTTGCCCTCCGTCAGCGGAACGAGGCCCTGCTCCGCCTTGTGCTCGTAGACGACCGCACCAAGCAGGATGTCGACGAGCTGGAGGAGGTCGCTTCCCGTCGACCGAAGCCTCAGGACACCGGCGACAGCAGGCCTCCCGCACTTCACGTTCACCCAGTCGCGCACGTTCTCCTCAAACGCCTCTTCGGGAGGCGTGCTGTATTCGTCGGCGATGATCCACAGCGTTTCATTTCGGCGAGCGCTCCCGCGCACGAGCTGACGAGCGAGCGCCTCGTAAGCCCTAAACGGGCCGCCAAATCGGCCGATCACGTCGTGCTCGGCCTTGTTGGCGATGAACGCTGAGAATGTCGTATCGGAATCGACAAACAGATCGATGAGCGTCTTGAGAAGTGGGAGCTTCTTGCCGGACACCTTGTTCCACTTGATCTCGTCGTAGAAGTGCTGACGATCCCGCTCGCGCTGCATCGCACGGGCAAGCTCGAAAGGCCGAGCCGTTCGAACCAGGCCGACCGCAAAGTATGGATCGCGTGGCCCACCAAGAGTGCCGGTCTCGTCCAGGAAGCCGAACCCATATGTTGTCTCTTCAGGCATAGAATGAAGGTCTACTTCTTAGGCCGGGCTACTGCGCCTCGGAGAGCTTCTTCACGACCAAGAGCTCGTTGCCGCGATCGTCGATCACCTTCACCGCGATCTCATCGTTCCCGCCCGCCTCGAACGGCGCGCTCGTTGTACCTGCGAGATGGTCCCAGACCGAATCCTCGAGCTCACCTTTGAGGGCACGCTTGAGGCTGTCCCAGGCGCCCGTGCGGGGAAAGAACGCCTGCGACACATGGAAGACCATGCTGTTGTAGTCGGTGTCGAGGAGCCACGCCGGCACGTCGTCGCCCGAGCGATGGTCGACACTCATGTCTGACGGGTCGAAGACGTCGAGGCCACGTAGCTCGACCTCGAAGCGCTCCGGCTCGCCGTGCGCCGCGGGCGCAACCTTGCGCACGGCGACGTCAGGGAGGCCCGAGACGCTGAAGATCTGGCTCGACCGCATCGTCTTCAGCAGATCGCCCATCACGAGATCGGGCGTCGCCTGCACGTACGTGACCGGGATGCCGACGAGCTGCTCGGCCTTCTCGACGAACTCGCGAGCGTTCGGCTCGATCGCGAACCCAATCACCAGCAACTGCTCATAGCTCTTCGCATACGCCTCCCGCACCGCCTCATTGATCAGCCGTTCCCCAACAGCGCCGTTCTCAGGGCCGAACACGATCGCGACCGGCTGCCCATCCGGATCAAGCGCAGCCTCGGCACTGAACGAGAGCGACCGGGACGGAGGACGGACGTTCTTCAGCGTGATCGTCCGGTTGCCCTGTGCCTGAATCACCGGACTCCGACGCAGCGCCTCCAGCATCCGATCGACGTACGAGCCCTCCGGAGCGGCCTGCGCCTCGTCTGCAGCTGCCTCGTCGACGTCGCGCGGCGTTGGGATCGTCGCCTCGACCACGAAGGGCCCCGTGACGCGCGTGATCTTGGTGTCGACCTCAGGCCGGTCGACTACGACGTCTTCTAACGGAAGGCCGCCTGTTGCTACGGAACGCAGTGTGACGTGGGGGATGATCCCGCCAACCTCATCGCCGCGCGCATTCTGACGCTTCCTGTATGTAAATCCCCCAGCGGGCCCACGCGCCGTGTCCTGGAGGTCGTAATACGGGAACGTTGCCGTGAGGAGCCGCTGGCGCGCCAAGGCCACCGGAACCCGTGACGTGTCGACGGTGATCCATCGGCGACCCCACTGCTCTGAAACGAACGCTGTCGTTCCCGATCCGCAGGTTGGATCAAGGACAAGATCGCCGGGATCGGTCGTCATGAGAACGCACCGCTGCACCGCCACAGTTGCAGTCTGAACAGCGTAGATCTTGGGATCCGAGCGGCTTTGGATGCCGCCGATGTCCTCCCAAACCGCGCCGAGCGCAATCGCGGGGAAGTCGTCCAAGTACCGAACGTACGAGATCGTGTTGCCGGTGATCTGAACTCTCCTGGCCTCGAGGAGCCTCTGCATTCCCTCCTCGTTGGTCTTCCACCGGCTGCGGTCATTCGGAAGGAACACCTTGGCGTCGATCGTGACGGGGAACCACGAAGCGGCACCCTCACCCTTATCACGCCCGATGCTCTGGCTCAACATGTTGTCGAGTCGATAGACACGTGCTCCCGCCGGAATCAAGGCTGGCGTGCGCTTCTCATCAACCGAGAGAGGGCGCCGCGACCCGTCCGAGAGCTCAACCTGGTCGTACTTGGTCGCACCGTCGAGTCCGACAGCCTTGTCTCCATAGATTCGACGGAACTTCACGCGCTCAATATCTCGCGCGTGCCAGATTAGGTAGTCGTTGGCACCCGGCAGATAGTCGCCTGTCGACCCGGCGGATTTGACGAACGTGATCAGCGCCACCTTGTTCTCTTCTCCGAACACCTCGTCGAGAAGTGAACGAACTGCGTGGACATTCTCCTCCCCGATCTGCACAAACACCGACCCGCTCTGCGTCAGCAGCTCCCGCGCGACGAGTAGCCGGTCGCGGAGGTAGCTCAGGTACGAGTGCAGCCCGAGCTCCCACGTGTCGCGATACGCCTTCACCATCTCCGGCTCTCGCGTCAGTGAGCCGTCGTCGCCGTCCTTGACGTCGCGCTTGCGGACGAACGGCTGGAAGTTCGAGCCGAACTTGACACCGTAAGGGGGGTCGATGTAGATCATCTGCACCTGCCCGCCAAGGCCCTCGTACTCGACGAGCGAGTTCATCACGACGAGCGAGTCGCCGAGGATCATCCGGTTGACCCAGCCGCCCTTGTGCTCGTACGCCTCGAGCTGCTGGGCGAGCGAGAGTTGCGGGTCGGCGAAGAGCTGCATCTCCATCTGCCGGTCGCGTTTGTGGCCGGACAGCGTCTGGAGGATCGCCTTCGTCGAGAGGCGCTCGTGGACGAAGAGCGGCAATGTCGGCACGTCGAAGGAGAGCCGCTCCGCCTTGCCAGCCCAGTCGAGGAACGGCCGCGACAGCGCCTTCAGCCGGGCGACGGCGTCGTGTAGCCCGGCGACCTCGACATCGCCGAAGCGACGCGGCTCGGCGAACGCAAACGGCGGCTCGAGCGCGGAAGCCTCCTCGATCTGAGCGATAAGCCACTCGCCGAACTCGCGCGCCCCGTTCTGTCCGTCCCAATCGAGCGCCGGCGAGAGCGAGGAGTCGTAGCGGTGCGTCTTCGGTGGCTTGCGCTTGCGGAACTGCGCCTGCGTCCCGACCTCGGGCCGCAGCAGCGCCTCCTCATCGTGTGTGTAGGTCTCCGCGCGCTTCGGCTGCCTCGGTCGCGCCATCGGCTTGAGCCTAATCGGTCGACAGAACTTCCGTAGGCAGGGCTCGAAGACGTCGCGTCGACTCGGGCCTGAGCTTGATCCCGCTGACTTGCCCCTGCCGTCCGGGGTGCAACGTTAGGCTTGCTTCGTCGATCCTCTCGGGTCGCGCTTCCTACCAAGTACGTCAGGGTCGCCCGGTTCCCGCCGGGCGGCCTTTCCTCGCGCAAGAGTTTCCGTCCGGGCCGGGACCTATCCTGGGGAACAGGAAGCACGACCATGCTCTCGCGGCGGGAACCGCTGGAGCCACACGGAAGGAGCCGGCATGAAAATGCAATGGAACGACGGAGCGTCCATCACGGTGGAGTGCCCGAATTGCAATCAACCCGTCGAGATCGCGGTTCGCGATCTCCGAGCGCAGTCTCAGGTCACGTGCCCACGGGAGGACTGCAACACCGTGTTCGACACGAGCGGGTTCGTTGCGGCAGTAGAACAGGCCCTCTGACCGGCGCTGAGACCGATGCCGACCGACCACCCGCCTCCGCTGCGGGACGATGAGCGGACGGCTCTCTGGAAGCAGTACGCACGAGCCCACGCTGAGGCCCAGGAGAACTTCGACACATCGACCCGAACATTGGCCGCGGCCGGCGTCGCGATCACGGTTGCGCTCGTCACCGCACTGAAGGTCACCGAGGCGTCAGCGGTGTGCGCCATCGTCCTGTTTCTCCTCTCGCTCGCCTGCAACCTACTGTCATACGTCACAGCCCAACTCGACCTCCGGGAGCGACTCGACTACGTCCGGGCCGGCAAGGCTAAGGGACGTGAGGAGACCGGATGGACGCACGGTACGTGGGCGCTGAATACCCTCTGTGGATCGGCGCTCTTCGCCGGCGGGTGCTTCCTCACCTACTACGTCGCTTCAACCGTTTAGCCAGAACAAACAGGAGAGATCCGAAATGGACGAACCAAACCTGCCCCTGCCCCAGCCGACGCCCGATTCGTGGCCAATCATCCCGTCTCCAGGCCCGACGACTGTCCCCGAGTCCCCGCCGCCGCCCGTGCCCGATCCGCCGCAGGAGTCCTCGATCAGGGGGAAGACGGTTATCGCGGAGGTTCCGCCGCCTCGGCCCGCTCCTCCGGTTGACGCCGGCAGCTAAGTGTCGACGCAGACGCTCCAGATCTTCGACGCGCTCGGTGAGCTCGCCACCGTTCTCCACATTGAGGAGTCTCCCCAACTGCACATGCACGCTTCGCAGCACGTTGCCGAGGGGAAGCCGCTGCTCGATGAGGCTGGCAAAGAGTGGATAGCGGTGGCTGACGGGACCACTCACCTTCAGAGTCGGGCCTGCCGTCGAGCCGTCTTCGGGGCCGACGGCGCTCCGGCGGCCGGAAGACGAAGAGCCTTCAGAGCCATGAGTCGTCCGTCGGTTGGATCGCGCCCCGCCGATCGTCGTGGCTTCACGTCTCAGTTGAACCCTCCCACTCGGTAGACGGGTGGAAGGGGTGCTTCATGTTCGGCGACCGCGTGGGAGTGCACCATTGCGGCGGCGACGAGCGCGTCGATCACTCGTGCGTCCTGGTTGCCTCCCTGCCTGGTCTCCGAAGTACGCCCGAACTTGGAGCCGCCGTCGGGCAGCAGTTTGGTGACCGCGTTGAGTGCGTGTTGGCGTAACCCGTCGTCGGCGGAGTGGAACAGCCAGCCCTGTCGCAGCGCTCCCATGAAGCGTTCGAAGTCCTCGGCCTGCGGCTTCGACGACTGCGCCCGGTAGACGACCTGGACGTCGAGCTCGTCCTGGATCCAGGACGCGATGTCTTCAGCCCGGGCCGAGTCCATCACGACGGTGGTCAGCCGATAGCGTGCCGCGAGCTCGGTGAGGGCGTGTTTGATCCGGTTTGGGTCGAGCTGGGAGCCGTCCCTGGGTGGTTCCAGGATCGTGGCTGGCCCGAGCAGCCGGAAATGAGGGTCGCGCCACCAGAGGGGGACGATCGCGGTTGTGTCCCACTGCCAGCCGACGTCCATCCCGGCCCACACCAGCTCGCCATCGGGGATCCGTTCGGCCGTGGCTGCCTGGTGCCATTCGCGTTCCTGGATCGCGGCGATGGTCGAGCGGGTGGGCAGGTTGCAGACGAACCG
>JBJXGY010000218.1:0-2589 GCA_046160185.1 Gaiella sp.
GCGAGCGGAAGCGACGTCCGCGTCGACATCGTCCATTTCACCGACGCCGGGTGCCCGTGGGCCTACTCGGCCGAGCCGGCGTTTCGCGCGCTCGAGGCACGGTACGGCGACCAGCTCCGCTGGCGCACCGTGATGATCGGTCTCGCCGAGACAACGGAGGACTACGCCGCCCGTGGCTACACGGGGGCAGGCCGCGCGCTCACCAAGCAGCGGTTTCGGGTGTACGGGATGCCGTACTCGCCCCACGTGCTGCCACGACCCATGGGCACGGGCATGGCCTGCCGGGTCGCCGTCGCAGCCGAGTTGCAGGGCCAGGGAATGAAGGAGGCGGTCGTCCGCGCGCTGCGGTTCGGGTGGCACGCGTCGGACGAGCTGCTGCTGCTCGACACGGCGGAGGGGCTCGAGCGGCTCCTCTCCCGGGTCGACGGCTTCGACGCGACCGCCGCGCTCGCAGCGATCTCGGAGCCCGAGGTCGAACGGCGCTACCAGCAGGACCGTGAGGAATCACGCAGCCCGGTCGCGCACGCGGTCGCCCTCAACCGGTGCGCCAACACCGACGGCCGCGACCGCTACACCGCTCCGAGCCTGGTCTACAAGACCGACGACGGCCGGGAGTCGCACCTCGCCGGGTTCCTCCCCTTCGAAGCCTACGAGACGATGCTCATGAACCTCGAGCCGCGGCTCACGCGCCTGCCGGTGCCGGAGCTGCCCGACCTGCTGGCGCACTATCCCGGAGGGCTGACGACGATGGAGGTCGCCCGCGTGTGCGCCGAGACGACCGACCTGCCCGACCCCGTGGGCGTGGAGCGGGCGCTCGTCGCGCTGTGTGCGAATGGCGGCGCACGCCGTCTCCGGCTTGGAGACGATGCGCTCTGGGTTGCTGACTGACCTTCGGCGGGGGCCGGGGATCACTCCGGCGTGACGTATGCCGCGGTGATCCCCCCGTCCACCACGAACGTCGCCGCGTTGACGAAGCTGGATTCGTCACTCGCCAGGAACAGCGCCGCGTTCACGAGTTCACGGGGCGTGCCGAGGCGACCCATCGGCCAGTGGATGCGGCGGCGTTCGTAGGCCGCCGGATTCGAGCCGTAGAGGTTGAGCAGGAGCGGCGTCTCCACCGGCCCCGGGCACAGCGCGTTGACGCGGATGCCCTGTCGCGCGAACTGCACGCCGAGCTCCTTGGAGAGGGCGAGCACAGCGCCTTTCGACGCCGTGTAGGAGATCTGCGAGGTCGCAGCGCCGAGAATGGCCACGAACGAGGCGACGTTGATCACGGAGCCCTTGCCGCGCTCCAACAGGTACGGGATCCCGTGCTTGCAGCAGAGAAAGACCCCGAGGGTGTTGACGTCCTGCACGCGCTGCCACGCCTTGACCGACGTGTCGAGGATGGAGGCGTCGTCGTCAGGGGAGATCCCCGCGTTGTTGTAGAGGACGTCGATGCCGCCGAAGCGCTCGGCGGTGGCGGCCATCATCGCCCGCACCCCCTCCTCCGAGGCGACGTCCACCTGGAAGGCGAACGCCGTGCCGTCCGCGCACAGGCCGACCGTCTCCTCGGCGATGGGGAGCGAGACGTCCGCTACGCACACCTTCGCACCCTCCGCCGTGAACACCTGCGCGGCCTCGCGGCCCATGCCGCCGCCGGCCCCGGTGATCACGCACACCTTGCCCTCGAGTCTCCCGGCCACCTTCGCACCCGCCTCCATGTCGCTGACGAAAGATGCCGGCGAGCGCCGCCCAGTCACCCCGTCCGCGACCGGTCGGCGCCGCCGGCACCGTCATTCAAGCGAAAGCGCCGGTTGGCCGCGCGCGGCAACCGCCACGCGCGGCCTGGCCTTCTTTCTCAGGCCGGCGGCGTCTCGCTGGCGACGAGCCCTACGACGTTCCCCTCCGGATCGGCGAACTGTGCGAGCGTGACCATGCCCGGGATGCTCATCACCGGCGCCACGACCTTGCCGCCGAGCTCGACCGCCTTGTCCAACGCTCCCTGCGGGTCGTCGACCTGCACGTAGAACGTGACCGACGTCGAGCCGTCCTGCGACGTGCCGATCCCGCCGCCGATGCCCGACCCGTCCTCTGGCTTGGGGACGAGGTTGTAGCCCATCTCCGGCATCGCCTGCATCGACCAGCCGAACAGTTTCCCGTAGTACGCGGCGAGCGCATCGCCGTCCTTGCCATTGACCTCGAAATGCACGACCGGATTGGCCATCTCGACCTCCTCTGTGTTGGACTCCTGACGACAATACGACGAACGGCGAGCGTGAGGAATCGACACTTCGCATGACATCCGGCTCGTTGGGTGTCTGACCGACCGTCAGACACCCGGTCAGGCGCTGCGCTGGCTGCGGTAGCGCCTGGCCTCGGCCACGAGAGCCTCGAAGAGGCGTTTGTCCTCCTCCATCTCCGGATGCCACAGCACGCCGACGGCGAAGCGCTTGGAGGGATCCTCGAGACCCTCCAGGGCGCCGTCCTCCGTCCACGCCGTCTCCACCAGTCCCTCCCCCACCTTGCCCACGCCCTGGTGGTGACTCGAATGGGCGTCCGAGTGCCGCTCGCCGATGATCGAGGCGAGACGGGTGCCGCCCTTGACCT
>JBJXGY010000219.1:0-8233 GCA_046160185.1 Gaiella sp.
GACGGGCTCGATGCGCAACAGCTCCTCGCGCGCGTGGTCGACCTGCAGCGTCGTGTGCGTGAGACCGAAGCGGTCGCGCAGTGCGACCTCGACCTGCTGACGGCAGGCGTGGCAGTCCTCTCCGGCCGCGACGAGCACATGGGCGGAGAGCGCGTCGAATCCCGAGTCGATCGCCCACACGTGCAGGTCGTGGTAGCTGCGGACGCCGGGCACGCTGAGGATGGCGCGGCCGATCTCCTCCACGTCCCGACCGGGCGGCGTCTGCTCCATCAGGATCCGGGTGGAGTCGCGGAGCACGCCCCACGCGCTGGCCAGGATCAAGAACGCGAGCACAAGCCCTGTGATCGGGTCGGCAACCGTCCACGCGAAGGCCGCGATGAGCACGCCGGCAACGATCACGAGTACCGACCCAGCCGCATCGCCGGCGAGGTGCACGAACGCTGCGCGCACGTTGAGGTTTGTGGCTGCGCCGCGCATCAGCACGGCGGCACCGCCGAGGTTGACGGCGATCCCGATCGCAGCGACGGCGATCACCCAGCCGCCGTTCACCTCCTGCGTCTCGCCGAATCGGCGGATCGCCTCGACCGCCACCCACACCGCCACCACCACCAGCGTCAGTGCGTTGACGAACGCGGCGAGGATCTCCGCCCGCCGGAAGCCGAAACTCCTCCGGGGTGTGGGCGGGCGCGCGGCCAGCACCGAGGCACCGTAGGCGATGGCGAGCGCGACGACGTCGGAGAGGTTGTGGCCGGCGTCCGCGAGCAGCGCGAGGCTGCCGGCCCAGAAGCCGGCAACGGCCTCGCACGCGGTGAACGCGAGGTTGAGCACCAGCGCGACGAGGAGCGGCCCGCGGGTTGCTCCCGTCGCGTGAGCATGGCCATGGCCGCCGCCGGGTGCGTGTCTGTGCGCCACGCCCGGAGCGTAATCGTGCGCGGACATTGATTCGGTTCCGACTTGCCCGATCACTCCCGATGCTGTAACTTTACTTTTGGAAGCGGGTTCGGATCCCGCTCCGCATCGAGAGAGGCTGAGGGACCGGCCCTGTGACGCCTCGGCAACCGGCTCGGAGAAACGGGCGCGGTGCCAATCCCGGTCGGATGTCGAGCGAGAACACAAGGAGGATCACCCGCAATGCCAGCCATCGCACTCACCTGTCGTACCTGTCAGGCCGAGCACCCGCTCGAGGCAACGGGCAGCTGCAGCCGCTGTTTCGGTCCCCTCGACCCGGTTTACGACTGGGACACGCTTCGCCGAACCGTCACGCGCGAGTCGATCGCGGCCGGCCCTGCCTCCATCTGGCGTTATGCCGATCTGCTTCCTGTCGCCGCCCCCGCGGATGCGCGCCTCGCGCCCGGGTTCACGCCGCTCGTCCCGGCCCCTAGGCTCGCCGCCGAGCTCGGGATCGGGGAGCTCTGGCTCAAGCTCGACACCGCGAACCCGACGCACTCCTTCAAGGACCGGGTGGTCGCCGTCGCTGCCGAGAAGGCCAAGGACCTCGGTATCGGCACCCTCTCCTGCTCCTCGACCGGCAACCTTGCCGGGGCGGTGGCAGCACGCGCCGCCGCGGAAGGGCTCGAGGCCGCCGTGTTCTGCCCGGCCGACCTCGAGCAGGAGAAGCTCGCCTCGGCCGCCGCCTACGGGGCCACGATCTACGCGGTCGATGGTCACTACGACCACTGCTCGCGGCTCTCGGTGGAGCTCTCCTTCGAGCTCGAGTGGGGCTTCGTCAACGTCAACCTCCGCTCGTACTACGCGGAGGGCTCGAAGACGCTGGCCTACGAGGTCGCCGAGCAGCTCGGCTGGGAGCTTCCGGACGCGCTCGCGATCCCGGTCGCCTCGGGCGCCATGTACCACAAGGTCGGCCAGGGCTTCAAGGAGCTGCTCGAGCTCGGCCTCGTCAGCGGCAGCGCACCCCGCCAGTTCGGTGGACAGGCCGCAGGGTGCGCCCCTGTCGCCACCGCCTTCGACTCCGGCGAGAAGGTGAAGCCGGTGCGGCCGGACTCGATCTGCAAGTCGCTGGCAATCGGCAGCCCCGCCGACGGCGACTTCGCCGTGCACACGGCCCGCGAGACGGGCGGCGCCGTCTACAGCATCGGGGAGGACGAGATCGGCGAGCTGATCGCCGAGCTGGCCCGCACCACCGGCGTCTTCGGCGAGACGGCGACCGGCGTCACCCTCGGTGCGCTCAAGGCGGCGATCGCGAACGGCGAGCTCGACGGGGCCTCGCGCGCCGTGCTGCTCGTCACCGGGGACGGGCTGAAGACGCTCAACGCCGTCGAGCACACGTTCCGGCCGGTGCACATCGCACCGGATGCGGACGCGTTCCTCGACGGCCTGCTCGTCGCGTAACGTCGCGCCGGTCGCCGGACCGGCCGCAGGCTTTCCTGGGACAATCGCCGGATGCGCGGGGTGGGCCGCTCGCTGCTTTCGCTGCCGGCGGTGACCGCGGGCTTCATCGCCGTGCTCGTCGGGTTCACGAGCTCGGCGGTGATCGTCTTCGCTGCGGCGCAGGCCGCTGGGGCGACGCCCGAGCAGGCCGGGTCGTGGATGTGGGCGCTCGGGCTGGGCATGGGCCTGACCACGATCGGTCTGTCGCTCCACTACCGCACACCCGTGAAGATCGCCTGGTCGACCCCTGGTGCGGCGCTGCTGATCACGAGCGTGGCCGGGCTGCCGCTGGCGGAGTCGATCGGCGCCTTCGTGCTCACCGGCCTGCTGATCACGGCCGCCGGGGCCAGCGGGCTCTTCGAGCGTCTCCTCGACCGGATCCCGCTCTCGCTCGCCTCGGCGCTGCTCGCGGGCGTGCTGGTGCGGTTCGGCCTCGACGCTTTCGGGGCACTGGACGACGAGTTCTGGCTCGTCACCGCGATGCTCGCGACCTACCTCGCAGGACGACGCTGGTTCGGGAGATACGCCGCTCCGGCGGCGCTGGTTGTCGGTGTCGGGGTGGGCTGGGCCCAGGGTTTGCTGGGGCACATCGACCTGCCGAACGGCCTCACGCGGCCGGAGTGGGTGACACCGTCGTTCTCGCTGCAGGCCGCCGTCGGCGTCGCGATTCCCCTGTTCGTGGTCACGATGGCCTCGCAGAACGTGCCCGGGATGGCGGTGCTGCGAAGCCACGGCTACGCCCCGCCGCTCTCGCCCATCATCACCACGACGGGTGTCGCGACGACCGTACTCGCACCGTTCGGCGGGTTCGCGCTCAACCTCGCGGCAATCTCGGCCGCGATCTGCATGAGCCCCGACATCCATCCGGACCGCGCACGCCGCTATCCAGCCGCCGTGTGGGCCGGCTCGTTCTACGTGGTGATCGGCCTGTTCGGGGCCGCCGTCGCCGGGTTCTTCGCCGCCTTCCCGACGGAGCTCGTCGTCGCGATCGCCGGGCTCGCGCTCCTCGGCACGATCGGCAACGGCATCGCAAGCGCCCTCGCCGACGAGCGGGAACGGGAGGCGGCTCTCATCACGTTCCTCGTCACCGCCTCCGGCGTGACGCTTCTCTCGGTGGGCTCGGCGTTCTGGGGACTCGTGCTCGGCGTGGTCACCCGTGTCGTGCTCCGCCCCCGCGTGTAGAGCGACGCGCCCGTGCGAGGCTGTCAGGTGGGCACAGAGCTCCGCCGCGGTGTGCCGGACTGACAGGCCGGCACCGGTTTTCCGGCACGTAGAATCGGACGATGACGCGCACGCTGTTCGAGAAGGTGTGGGACGAGCATGTCGTGCTCGAGCCGGAGGGCGAGCCCGCGCTGCTCTACATCGACCTGCACCTCGTGCACGAGGTCACCTCGCCGCAGGCGTTCGAAGGTCTTCGCCTGGCAGGGCGAAAGGTGCGGCGCACCGACCTCACGGTGGCGACCATGGATCACAACGTCCCCACAACGGACGGCCCGGTCGAGGACCCTCTGGCGCGCGAGCAGCTCGATGCGCTGGTGGCCAACTGCGAGGCGTTCGGCGTCGAGCTGCACGCCACCGGCTCGGGGTCGGAGGGCATCGTGCACGTGATCGGGCCCGAGCTCGGGCTCACGCAACCGGGGAAGACGATCGTGTGCGGCGACTCGCACACCTCGACCCACGGTGCGTTCGGCGCCCTCGCGTTCGGCATCGGCACCTCCGAGGTGGAACACGTGCTCGCCACGCAAACGCTTCAGCAGCGGCGACCGAAGACGATGAAGGTCGAGTACGCGGGGGAGCTACCGCTCGGCGTCACGCCGAAGGACATGATCCTGGGCACGATCGGGCAGCTCGGGGTCGACGGCGGCGTCGGCTACGCCGTCGAGTACGGAGGCGAGACGATACGGCGACTCTCGATGGAGGGCCGCATGACGATCTGCAACATGTCGATCGAGTGGGGGGCGCGCTGCGGGATGGTCGCACCGGACGAGACGACGTTCGCCTTCCTCGAAGGGAGACCGCGCGCGCCGCACGGCGCGGCGTGGGAGGCCGCTCTCGAGCGGTGGCGCAGCTTGCCCACCGACGAGGGCGCAGCGTTCGACCGGGTCGAGGCGATCGATGTGGCGACGCTTGTGCCGCAGGTCACCTGGGGCACCAATCCCGGGATGGTCGTCCCGGTCACCGGTCGCGTGCCGGGCCCCGACGACTTCGCCGACCCCGACGACCAGGTCGCCGTCGAGCGCGCGCTCACCTACATGGGGCTGCGCGCGGGAACGGCGATCGCCGACATCCCCGTCGACCGTGTCTTCATCGGCTCCTGCACGAACTCGCGGCTCGACGACCTGCGCGCCGCCGCCCGCGTCGTCGCCGGCAAGCGTGTCGACCCGCGCGTGACCGCACTTGTCGTCCCGGGCTCGGCCAAGGTGCGTGCCGCGGCCGAGGCGGAGGGGCTCGACCAGGTCTTCCGCGCCGCCGGGTTCGAGTGGCGGCGCGCCGGCTGTTCGATGTGCCTCGGCATGAACCCCGACGTCGTGCCCCCCGGCGAGCGGTGCGCCTCCACCTCCAACCGCAACTTCGAAGGCCGTCAGGGTCGTGGCGCGCGTACCCACCTCGTCAGTCCCGAGATGGCCGCGGCGGCAGCGATCCACGGTCATTTCGTCGACGTTCGCGGACTGGAGTTGTCGGCGTGAAGCCCTTTCGCAAGGAGAGCGGCCGGGTGGCAGTCATCGACCGCCCCGATGTGGACACCGACCAGATCGTTCCCAAGCAGTTCCTCAAGCGGATCAACCGGGCCGGGTTCGGCGAGGTGCTCTTCAACGACTGGCGCTTCGACGAACACGGGAACGAGCGGCCCGGCTTCGAGCTCAACCGGCCTGAGTTCCGCGGGGCGCGGGTGCTGCTGGCGGGCCGGAACTTCGGGTGCGGCTCGTCGCGCGAGCACGCCGCCTGGGCGCTCCAGGACTACGGGTTCGACGTCGTGATCGCACAGTCGTTCGGCGACATCTTCCGCTCGAACGCCGCCAAGGTGGGGATGGTGATCATCCAGCTCCCCGACCACGAGGTGAAGGAACTGATGGAGTCCGTGAACCTCGACACGGGCTCGGAGCTCACGGTCGACCTCGAACGGCAGATGATCGTCACTCCCGACGGGCGCGAGATCGGCTTCGACTTCGACGCGACGACGAAGCACAAGCTGCTCAACGGCCTCGACGACATCGGCCTCACGCTCCAGCACGAGGACGCGATCGCCGCGTACGAGGCCACCCACACGCCGACCTGACTGGTGCACGCGTCCGTTAGTACGGTGGGGTGTTTGGCGGCTCCCAGACGCGTCGCATTCCGGTCGTCCTCAGTCGCCCCGATACTGCAGTATCGGGGCTCCCTGCGTCGTAGGACTGCTCGGTCTGGGAACCGCGAACCACGACCGAACCTACGGACGCGCGCACTAGCCTGAGCCGATGCGTCTAGGCGTGGCAGCGGCGGTTGTCGGCGGGGAGCTCGTGCGCGGCGACGTCGAGGTCGCCGACGGCATCGTGCGAGCGGTGGGGCTGTCCGGCACCGGCCGCGGCATCGCGATTCCAGGGCTCGTAGATCTGCAGGTCAACGGCTACGCCGGCGTCGACGTCGCCCGGGCAGAGCCTGGTGATCTGGTGGCACTCGCCAGGGCGCTCGCTCGCGACGGCGTGCTCTGGTACCAGCCGACACTTGTCACGGCACCGCTCGACGAGCTGCGAGCGGCCCTCGGGACGATCGGGCTTGCGGGGTCGCTCCCTGCGCCCGCGCGCATAGTGGGCGCCCACCTGGAGGGGCCGTTTCTGTCGGCGGCGCGCATCGGCGCCCACCCGGCCGAGCACCTGCTCGAGCCCGGTGAGGACCGGCTGGCTGCGCTCCTCGCCTCGGGTTGCCCCGTCTCGATGATGACGCTCGCACCCGAGCTGGACGGGGCAGCAGAGCTGATCCAGGCCCTCGTCCGCGCGGGCGTCGTCGCCTCGCTCGGCCACTCGGACGCAAGCGCGGCTGCGGCGCACGCGGCTTTCGATCTCGGCGCCCGCTCGGTCACCCACATCTGGAACGCGATGGCTCCGCTCGCGCACCGCGCTCCCTGCCTGGCGGGGGCTGCGCTCGCCCGAGAGGACGTGACGGTGATGGCGATCGCGGACGGTGTGCACCTGGCACCCGAGGCGCTGCTCATCGCGTGGCGTGCCGCTCGCGGGCGTCTGACGCTGGTGAGCGACGCCATTCCCGCCGCCGGGATGCCGGACGGCACGTACCGCTTCGCCGGCGGTGCCGTCCACGTGGAGGGCGGTCGGGCAGCGCGAAGCAACGGGACGCTGGCCGGCGCCACGCGGCCGCTCGCCTGGGGGTTACGGCTGCTGATCGAGCTTGGCGTGCCGATCGTGGAAGCGGTGGATGCGGTGACGCGGGCTCCGGCGGCGCTGCTCGGACGCGCGGACGTCGGGCGCCTGGCCGCGGGCTCGCCGGCTGATCTCGTGGTGCTGGACGACGCGTTCGCGGTGGAACAGGTGTACGTGGCCGGAACCCCGCTTGCGAGCCACTGAAGAAGAGCCCGCGCGGCCCGCCGGCGGACGTCAGTGCCACCGGCGCCGTGTGCGGCGGGTGTGTGCGAGGATCGGCGGATGAGCGTTGCGCTCCTCCCGGGCGACGGCATCGGCCCCGAGGTGGCGGCCGAGGCGGCGCGCGTGCTCGACGCGCTCGGCCTGCCGTTCACGACGCACCTGCTCGGCGGAGCGGCCATCAAGGCAACCGGAGTTCCGCTTCCCGACGAGACGCTCGAGGCTTGTCAGGCCGCCGATGCCGTGCTGCTCGGCGCCGTCGGCCTCCCCGAGTTCGAGGGCCATTCTGTGCGGCCGGAGCAGGGCTTGCTCGCCCTGCGCAAGGAGCTCGACGTGTACGCCAACCTGCGTCCGGCCCGCGCGCCCGGGATCGACATGCTGATCGTGCGCGAGCT
Organism: Gaiella sp.; assembly: GCA_046160185.1. Taxonomy (GTDB): domain Bacteria; phylum Actinomycetota; class Thermoleophilia; order Gaiellales; family Gaiellaceae; genus Gaiella. Next base: position 7,355 of record JBJXGY010000219.1, read on the forward strand.
GATCAGCGGCCTCTACTTCGGTGCCCGCGGCACCCGGGACGACGGCACCTGGTTCGACACGTGCGAGTACACGCGCCCCGAGGTCGAACGCATCGCCCGGGTCGCGTTCCGCCTCACGAAGGAACGCGCCGGGAAGCTCGTGTCGGTGGACAAGGTGAACGTGATGCACACCTCCCGCCTCTGGCGAGACGTCGTCACCGAGCTCGGGGCCGCCGAGTTCCCCGAGGTGCCGCTGTCGCATGCGCTCGTGGACTCGTTCGCGATGACCATCGTCACCGACCCACAGACGATCGACGTCGTCGTCACGGAGAACACCTTCGGCGACATCCTTTCGGACATCGCCTCGGCCGTGACCGGTGGGCTCGGACTCGCGCCGTCGGCGTCGCTGGGTGACGGGACGCTCGGGGTCTACGAGCCCGTGCACGGCTCGGCCCCACTGATCGCGGGTCGGGGCATCGCCAATCCCGCCGCCATGCTTCGCTCCTTGGCGCTCGCACTCCGCCATAGCCTCCTGCGCCACGCCGACGCAGATCGCCTCGAGGCCGCCGTCGATCACGCGATCACGGCCGCGCCCACGCCCGACCTCGGCGGCTCGGGCACGACCAGCGGTTTCGGCGACTCCGTGCTCGGAGCCCTCGGCTGACGCTTGCGAGTCGACCGTCCGTCGCCTACCCTGGACACATGACCCGCGAACACGACCTGCACTGCACCACCGGCTGGTTCGTGTTCGCATTCGGCTTCGCCTTTGCGCGCTAGTCGACGCCTTCTTCCCGTCCGCGTCGACTAGTGCGGCGTCTCACAACGATGTACAGGGGATAATCGTCGTTGTGAGCCGCCGCACCAGATGCTTGCTGCACGTTGTCGGCCGCTATGCGGCCG
>JBJXGY010000220.1:0-3100 GCA_046160185.1 Gaiella sp.
GCGAATACCTCGAGGTGGTGGACATCGATCCCGCCAGCGGCGTCTTCTACTACCCGGTCGAGCTCGACAACGCGCACCTGCTGGCACGAGACGGGTTGGCACCGTCGGAGTCGAACCCGCAGTTCCACCAGCAGATGGTGTACGCCGTGGCGATGACGACGATCCAGCATTTCGAGCGCGCCCTCGGCCGCAAGGCACTGTGGGCCGACCGGCGGGTGCCGCGCCGGGACGGCACGTACAGGACGCAGTTCGTGCGCCGGCTGCGCATCTACCCGCATGCGCTGCGTGACCGCAACGCGTACTACTCGCCGTCACGAAAGGCGCTGCTCTTCGGCTACTTCCCGGTCTCCTCCAAGGACGAGAACAACACGCCGGGGACGGTCGTCTTCACCTGTCTTTCGCACGACATCGTCGCCCACGAGACGACGCACGCCCTGCTCGACGGCGTTCACCCGCGCTTCAACGAGCCGACGAATCCCGATGTCCACGCGTTCCACGAGGCGTTCGCAGACATCGTCGCGCTGTTCCAGCACTTCACGTACCCGACCGTTCTCGAAAGCCAGATCCGCCGCACGCGCGGCGACCTCGACAGCGAGAACCTCCTCGGCCAGCTGGCGCAGCAGTTCGGGCAGGCCACCGGACGGGGTGCGGCCCTGCGCGACGCGCTCGGCGGAACGGACGAAGCGACCGGCAACTGGAAGCCCCGCACTCCGGACCCGCACGCCCTCGATTCGACGCTCGGCCCGCATGCGCGTGGTGCGATCCTGGTGGCCGCGGTCTTCCGTGCCTTCCTCCTCATCTATCGCGCCCGTACCGCCGATCTCTTCCGCATCGCGACACAGGGCACGGGGACGCTGCCGGACGGCGAGATCCACCCCGACCTCACCGCGCGACTCGCTCAAGAGGCGGCGCGCACCGCCGACCGCGTCCTGCAGATGTGCATTCGCGCCATCGACTACTGCCCCCCGGTGGACATCACGTTCGGCGGGTTCCTGCGCGGCATCATCACCGCCGACCTCGACTTCGCGCCCGACGAGAAGGAGAGCTTCCGCATCGTCTTCATCGAGAGCTTTCGCGAGTGGGGGATCTACCCGCGCGGCATCTCCAGCATGGGTGTCGACGCGCTTGCCTGGCCAACCGGCGAGGAGCTGATGCAGGAGCTGCTGGCCGACGGCTCGCTCCAGCACCTGCCCGAGGAGCTCCGCGGCCAGCTCGGCAGCTTCGTGGTCGACGCGCTCCGCAACTGGAACCTGGAGAGCGACCGCTTCAAGGTCTGGCAAGACCTCGGTCGCGTCCGCCCGATCCTCTGGAAGTGGCTGCGAGAGGGCGACAGCCTCGGCCGCGACTACGCGCGGCTCTTCGGCCTCGTGATCGATGAAGGGGAAGCCCCGCCGCCGACGGTCGCGCGCGGGAAAGGTGGTCCCGCCGTCGAGATCCATTCCGTGCGGCCAACGATGCGCCGCACCATGTCCGGCATGGCCTCGACGGACGTGGTCGTCGAGATCACGCAGCGCCGCGACGGCTACTTCGACCCGCTGGAGCAGGCCAGGATGGACAGCGCGGCGCCCGGCCGCAGGAGACAGCCGGACTTTCTCTATCGCGCAGGGGCGACGATCCTCATCGACCCCGTCTCGCGGGAGGTCCGCCGCGTGATCCGCACCCCGGGCACGATCGCCGACGACGACGAGCTCGAGCGGGTGCGCCGCTTCCTGCTCGGAGAGGGCGGCGGCTCGGGCAACGCGTTCGACGGCGGGATGGCGATGAGCCTGCAGGATCGGGATCGCAGCGCGCGAGCGGAGCAGTTCGCGCTCCTCCACCAAGCGGAGACGGTGCGCTGATGCCGACGGATGAGCTGCTGATCCCGCCCGAGCACGGTGTCACCGTCCGGATGTACCGGCAGGGACACGGCGACTGCTTCCTGCTCGCCTTCCCGCGGGAAGGAGGAGGGAACCCGTACTACGTGATGATCGACTGCGGCTACAAGCCAGGCTCGCAGGCGTTCCTCGACCACGGCAAGACGATCGGCGACATCGTGAACCACCTCCATGCCTCGTGCGGCGGGCACCTCGATCTCGCGATCCTCACCCACGAGCACCAGGACCACCTCAACGGCATCTGGAAAGCGAGCAAGCCGTACTTCGCAGGCTTGGAGATCGACGCTGCCTGGGTTGCCTGGACGGAAGATCCCCAGCACGACCTGGCCAACGATCTGCGCACACGCCACAAGGACCAGCTGCTCGGCCTCGTTGCCGCCCGCCGCGACCTGGCCGCGGCCGTCGGCGAGGGCGACCCCGCGGTGACACGCCTCGACTCGCTCCTCGGCCTCGAACTGGGCGGTGATCAGGAAACGCCGACCATGGCGGAGATGCTCGCCGCCGCCGCGAATCCCGAGAAGTCGGTCAACAAGCAGGCGATGAAGCTGATCAAGGAGAAGGCGGCGGCGAGAAAGGGCTGCTCCTATCTCCGCCCCGGCGGAAAGCCGTTACCCCTGGAGGGCACCGCCGGCATCCGTGCGTTTGTCTTCGGCCCACCCGAGAGCGCCGAGCTCATCGCCGACGAGGACCCCCGCGACAGCGAAGGGTTCCTGCAGGAGCATCCGTTCTCCTTCGCGGGCGCCTTCCGCACCGATCCGGGCCAGAAGTCCTCACCATTCCGCCGTCACTTCTTCGTCCCGCTCCAGTTCGCGTACCAGAGCGAAACCCCGTTCTTCACGCAGAGTTACGGCACGGGCGACGCCGTCGTTGACGACCGCGACCGGATCGAGGTGCCGCGCGACGCACCCTGGCGGCGCGTCGACAACGAGTGGCTGTACTCCGCGGAGTCGCTGGCGCTGAAGCTGAACACCGGCATCAACAACACCAGCCTGGTGGTGGCCTTCGAGCTGCCGACGACGAGAAAGGTGCTGTTCTTCGCCGCGGACGCGCAGCGCGGCAACTGGTTCTCGTGGAAAGACGTGACCTTCGAGGACGGCGCCGCGACCGTGACCGCGAAGGACATCCTCTCACGCGCAGTGCTCTACAAGGTCGGCCACCACGGCAGCCACAACGCGACGCTGTCCGGCAGCACCGGCGACGAGCACCCCAACCTCTCCTGGATGGGG
>JBJXGY010000221.1:0-2722 GCA_046160185.1 Gaiella sp.
ATCGTCCGCTCAGCCTCGGCACGCTGGATCGGGGGCAGTGGATCGCGTCGCTGCAAGCGACCTACGAGTTGAGCGTCGACCTGACGTGGGACGTGTCCCGTGCGCTCGCATGGAGCGAGCGGGGCTGCGTGATCGGCTTCCGCCGGCTCGGGGACATCCCGGACGGCGGCGGGCCGTTCGAGAACGAGCTCTACGCGACGGCGCTCGTGGTGGACGGGCGCATACAACGCTACGAAATCTTCGGCGAAGCCGAGGCCGAGCGAGCGGTTGCAAGGTTCGAGGAGCTGGGAGCCGATCCGTCACGCCGCTAGGCGGGGCGCCAGATCCGGTACTCGACGCCGAGCCCCGGGAGCAGGCGCCCTTCGCCGACGAAGAAGGTGGTGTTCAGCCAGGCGTAGCGCGGGTCGCCGGTCTCGAGACGCGGGTTCGTGTAGAAGGCATTGTCGCCGAACTCGGTGCCGCCGCCGCTGACCATCGCGCTCTGCACCGCGGCGTTCATCTCGAGCAGGCCGAGATACTGCGCATAGAGGTAGGCGCCGTCGTGGGTCTCGACCTGCGCGCGCACGTCCACGCGCAGGTAGCCGTCCGGACCGACCAGCGCCCACTCACCGCCGCCGAGCACCCGGCCACGAAGGCGCTCGCCGATCACCTCGCCGCTCGCGATCTCGTAGACCATGCGTGTGCCGATCGGTCCGGCGCCGACGGGCACCGGCGGCTTCAGCATCGCGCGAAAGACGCATTCCTGGACGAGCTTCATGGATCCTCCTGTCGGAGCGCGCGCCGGAATTCATCGACATGTCGCGCGCAGACCAGGCAAGCCCTTGCTGACAGCCACATCGATCGTCTCAACTCACGTGTCACCGACGTATGCATACGAGCCACAGGGTGCTGTTGCCAACTGTCTTCGACAGCTTCCCACATGGTGCCGCAAGATGCAGATGCCGTACACGGGCCGCCGGAGGCGGGTCGTGAGGGCGTCGTTCAGGGCCGGATAGTCCAGTAGTTATGATAGCAAGGCTCTTCCAAGTAACTTCATCGCGAAGGCGGGTTCAGGTTGGGCTGGGCACCGGCGAGGGGTCCTCCTTCCTGACGAGGGAGTAGCCGAGTTCTTCAGCGCGACGCATGAGAGTGGAAACGACGCGCGTTCGGTAGCGCCGGTCGTAGTACTCCTGGCCACGGTCGACGTATTCGGTGCCGAACTTGATCATGCGGTAGATCAAGCGAGCGAGTTTGTGGGCGGTGGCGGTGATGGCCTTCGGGGCACCGAGGCGGGCCTTGAGACGGCGGAAGAAGGCGCCGAGCGCCGACTTGCTGTGGTAGAGGGAGCGCGCCGCCAGGCGGAGCGCGGCGGCCGCCCGGCTGGCGGAGGGCTTGGTGCGGCCACTGAGCTTCTTCCCACCGGAGACCTTGGTTCCCGGCGCGAGGCTCAGCCAGGAGGCAAAGTGGCCCTCGGTCGGCCAGCGGCTCATGTCGACCCCGATCTCTGCGACGACTTTGAGGGCCGTGTGCGCGTCGATGCCGTCGATTCGGGTGAGATCGACGCCGGTGAGGCGATAGAGGTGATTGCGGACATCGAAGGTGGGGGTCGTGCGGCTCGGCTTGCTGGTGCGCGGTCGGGCCGGCAGCGGGGAGCCGCCGTTCTTGGCATCGAGCTGGCCGAGGTACGCCTCGATCTCGCGATCACAGGCCACGATCTGCTGCTGGTAGAAGTCGAGGAGCTCCACCGCCTGGCGCAACGCGAAGAGGTGCTCCAAGCGCCAGTTGCCCTCGAGCGCGCGCGCGATGGTCGCCTCGTCGTGCTGGCACCGGCGGTCACGGAGCCCGGCGAGCGCGCGCGGGTCTCGCTGCCCGTCGAGGATGGCGCGGATGATCCGCATGCCGGTCACCCCGGTCACGTCGCTGACCACCCGGGTGAGCTTGAGGTTCATCTGCTCGAGGGCTTTCTGCACGTGCTGGATGTGGTGGGAGGCGTAGCTGACGAGCATCGCGCGCTGGCGGAGGTAGCTGCGCAGGACACAGATCTGGTCGTCGGGCCGGAACGCGGCGGACAGCAGCCCGAACGTGTGGAGCTGCTGGATCCACTGGCAGTCCAGGACGTCGCTCTTGCGGCCCGGTACGTTCTTGAGTTGCCGGGGATCGACGAGCCGAACCTCCAAGCCGCGCTCGGCGAGCAGCTCGAACAGTGGGATCCAGTAGACGCCGGTGGACTCCATCGCCACGGTCTCGATCCCACAGCGGCGCAGCCACTCCGCCAGGGCGTAGAGGTCCGCGGTGAAGGCGCCGAACTCCCGGACGTCACATCCCTCGGGGTCCCTCCCTTGCGGGATGGCCACGTAGTGGCTGCCGGCGCCGATATCGATCCCGGCGGCATTGAGGTGAACGTGGCGCAGCTCCTCGGGCAGCCTCGCCACGCGAACACGACGGTCACGGTAGGGACGAGATCGCGGCATAGTCCTCCTCCTGGCAAGGGTTTTCGAGGACATGCCGGGCGCGGAGGGGCGATCTGAGCATTCTTCCAAGCGGGATCACACCCCACGGGCAGGCGGTCACCAATGAGATCGTCGCAATCCTCCGAGACCACGCTTTGTGACGGGCATCACGCACCAATGGCACACCGGCCTTCTCGACCCGACACGTCCGCGCCGACTCTACCCCGCACGGCGCCTCGACGGAAAGTTACTTCCCGAAATCCCGCCGCGAAGCGGCGTACCAGCGCTTTGTG
>JBJXGY010000222.1:0-4816 GCA_046160185.1 Gaiella sp.
ATCTACACCGAGAGCCGGTTCGACCCGGCCGCCCGCTCGTCCGCGGGCGCCGTCGGGCTGATGCAGCTGCTGCCCGACACGGCGAAAGGGATCGCGCTGCGGACGGGAGGGGCGCGCTTCGTCGTCAATGACCTGCTGAACCCGGAGATCAACATCCGCTACGGCTCGTGGTACCTGCGCGCGCTCGTCGAGAAGTACGGCTCGCAGCGGCTGGCGCTGGCCGCCTACCACGCGGGCCAGGGGAACGTCGATGCGTGGCGGAGCGAGGGAAAGGGCATCGTCTTCCCCGAGACGCGCGACTACATCGACCGGGTGGTCGAGGCCGAGCGTGTCTATCGACGGCTGTACGCGGCGGAGCTCGGGCTCGCTCCGGAGTAAAGGCCTCGGACGTCGAGCCACGGTTGGGGTAGTGTGCGCCGCCGTGAACGACCCCCGACTCGAGCGGTACGCCGAGCTGCTCCTCGATACGTGCCTCGGCGTGCAGGCTGGCTGGCAGGTGCTGCTGTGGGGCACCCCTTGGGGGCGTCCGCTCCTCGAGGAGCTGATGAAGCGGCTCGGCGAACGGGGCGCATACCCTCTCCTGCGCTTGACGTTCAGCGGCGGGCTCGTGTACCACCGCGCCTGGCTACGCCATGCGCCGCCCGAGCTGATCGCGGAGCCTGCCGGGCTCGAAGCGCACGTTCTCTCGCATTGTGACGCAGTCCTTGCCGTCCACGCTCCCGAGAACACCCGCGACGGGGCGGACATCGCGGCCGAGAGCTTCACCGCCGTCCAGGCAGCGTACCGGCCCGCCACCGTCCGGATCCTCGAGCACACGATGCCGTGGGTGATCTGCAACTACCCCACGCCCGGGCTGGCGCAGGATGCCGGGATGACCCTGCCCGCGTACACGGACTTCCTCTACGGCTCCTGCCTGCTCGACTGGGACGCCGAGCGAGCTCGCATGCAGCGCTACGCGGACGCGTTCGACGCTGCCCACGAGGTGCGGATCGTGGGCGACGGCACCGACCTCACGCTCTCGCTCGACGGGCGCCGCATGGAGGTCGACGCCGGCGGGGCCAACATGCCCGGCGGTGAGTTCTTCGGCTGTCCGGTGGAGACGTCCGCCGAGGGCACGATCGCCTTCACCGAGTTCCCTGCGGTCTGGAGCGGGCGGGAGGTGAAGGGCATCCGCCTGCGTTTCGCCGAGGGCGTGGTCGTCGATGCTTCCGCGGACACCGAAGAGGAGTTCCTGATCTCCATGCTGGACACCGACGAGGGCTCGCGTCGGATCGGCGAGCTCGGGATCGGCTGCAATCCCGGGATCACGAGGTACATGCGCCACACCCATTTCGACGAGAAGATCGACGGCACGGTGCACATCGCGCTCGGTGAAGGGTTCGCCGACCTCGGCGGCGTCAACGAGTCGGCGCTGCACTGGGACATCGTCAAGGACCTCCGTCCAGGCGGCCGCATCGAGCTCGACGGCACCGTCGTGCAGCAGGGCGGCGTCTGGGCGATCTGACCGCCGCCGCGACCGGCGGCAGGGAGTGGCTGGTCGGCGCGGCGCTGGGGAGCTGGGCGGGGTGTGGTGTCCCACTTGTCAGCCGGACACCGGTCGTCCCGGCGTGGGAGTGGCGGGTCGCGCTGGTGTCTGACTGTCAGCCCCCGCCGGTGTTCCCGGGAGCGGGTGTCCCGGCCGGCGGAGGCTCGGGGGTCGACGCGGGTGCGAGCATGTGGAACCAGAGGTTCTCCATCATCTGGAACATCGGCTGGCTGAGGACCGACGTGCAGAAGTCGAGCGTCCCCGCGGAGAAGACACGCGCCCCGTTGTCCAGCTCGTAGTAGGACATCTCTCCGTGCAGGCCCGGTCCGAGCAGGCTCGGCACGAACGCCGGGACGACCGTCCCGGGCGGCGAGTCCTTCGTCACCCCGTCGATCTCGATCCCGAAGCCCCCGACCGCGGCACCGAAGGTCGAGCCATTGACGAGACCGGTCCCGGCGAAGAGCCATGGCGTCAGCTCGCGCGCGACGACGAAATACAGGCCCTGCTTGCCGCCGTTGTCGTTGCCCCGGTACTGAACGCCGAGCAGGGATGACTCCGGGCGGCCGGCTTCCCGCCACAACTTGACGCGCCGGATCGTGTTCTCGGCGCGGTCGACCCGCCAGAAGAAGTTGTTTGCCGAGAGGAACACCAGGCGCCCCCCGAGGTCACGAAAGCCGCGGATCGTCTCGTACTCCCGCGCCGTTACGTACTCCGTGTGGCCCGGGTACCACAGCACGTCGTAGTCCTTGCGCAACGCGTCGGCGCCGAGGCGCTCGACGTCCTCCTCGGTGAGGACGTCCGCGGTGAAGCTGCGCTTCTCGAGCCAGCGCAGAAACGGGAAGTCGTAGCGCCGGAAGCGCGGAGGGACACCGCGATCGCGGAACGGACGGTCGAGCCGCAGCACCGGGCCGCCGCCCGCGTACCACGTGTCGCCGAAGCCGTCCCCGTCGGCGTCGTAGAAGTTGTACGCCTGCCAGGTCAGCGTGGGCATCACCACACCGACACGGTTGGCGGCCGGAGTGCGTGGGCGGATCACGAACGGCGCGAAGCCGAAGCGGCCGTCGTACGTCGAGACTCTGGCCACGTACATCCCGGACGGCCAGTCGATCCCGGCCTGCAGGTCGACGCGACCCGGCCGGCCCCGCTTCTTCCGCCAGTCGAGCACGACCGGCTGGCCGACAGGCTCCCCGGTCATGGTGTCACCCCGGAGCGGAGGATCGGGTCCATACCCGACGCGGAGGAACGTCACCGTCAGCGACTTCGCGTCGGCGAGCAGGTTGAGCCGCATCGGCTCCTCGTTCGCATACGAGGTGTGTTCGAAGCGCGCTTCGACTCCGAGCAGGCGCACCGCTGCGGTGCGGGAGAGGGACGGCACGGACGGTCGACGCCCGCCGTAGACGCGCTTGCCGCCGTTCCCCTCGACGGTGAGGCGGAGGACGTACGACCCGATCGGCGTCGCGCGCCGCGGCGTCCACACGATCTCCTGGGCGCCTGCCCGCAGTGAACGCGTGATCGTCTCCACCGCCTTTGCGCCGCGAACGTCCGTGCGCAGCACATCGATCGTCACCCTCGCGTCGCCGGTGAGCCGGAACGTGACGAGTGCCGAGTTCCTGCCCTTGACGCCGGGTGAGACGGTGGCGAAACGGGAGCGGTCGCCCGGGTACCCGCCTCCGCTGTTGCGAACGGCGATGTCAAACGCATGCGGTGCGGCCGAGGTGCGGGCCAGCGCTCGCGGGGCAGCGAGCAGCGCCGCACCGGCGGCGACGACCTGGGATCGTCGGAGACGTCGCGGCACGTCGGAATCGTAGTCGCCGACCTACTCGGAACACGTGTTCGTATCGGTATCCTTCGGCGATGCCCGAGCTGCAGGTCACCTCCACCTACCGGCCGATGGGCGACCAGCCACGGGCGATCGGCGAGCTCGCCGCATCGATCCGGCAGGGCAACCGGTTTCAGACGCTGCTCGGCGCCACCGGAACCGGCAAGACGGCGACGATGGCGTGGATCATCGAGCAGATCCAGCGTCCCGCCCTCGTGATCGCGCACAACAAGACGCTTGCCGCCCAGCTCTGCAACGAGTTCCGCGAGTTCTTCCCGGAGAACGCGGTCGAGTACTTCGTCTCCTACTACGACTACTACCAGCCGGAGGCGTACGTTCCTCAGGCCGACCTCTACATCGAGAAGGACGCCTCGATCAACGACGACATCGACCGGCTGCGCCACGCGGCCACGTCGGCGCTGTTCCTGCGGCGCGACGTCGTCATCGTCGCCTCCGTCTCGTGCATCTACGCGCTCGGCTCACCGGAGGAGTACCGGGAGCAGACCGTGCTCCTGTCGGTGGGGGAGGAGCCGGGGCGCGACCGGGTCCTGCGCCAGCTCGTCGACATCCAGTACCAGCGCAACGACACGTTCCTCACCCGTGGCCGCTTCCGGGTGCGCGGCGACATCGTCGAGATCCAGCCGCCCGCGCTCGAGACCGCGTATCGCGTCTCGTTCTTCGGCGACGAGGTCGAGCAGATCACCCACTTCGACCCGATGACGGGAGAGGTCCACGAGAAGCTCGACCATCTCGCGCTGTTCCCGGCGACGCAGTACGTGACGGACAGGCCCACGATCGAGCGGGCGCTCGGAGAGATCAAACGGGAGCTCAATGCCCACGTGAAGCTCCTGGAGGAGCAGGGAAAGCTGCTCGAGGCCCACCGGCTGCGCCAGCGGACCGAGTACGACATGGAGATGATGAAGGAGCTCGGCTACTGCAACGGGATCGAGAACTACTCGCGCTTCTTCGAGGGCCGACCGCCCGGATCACGACCGCACTGCCTGCTCGACTACTTTCCGGGCGACTTCGTGGTGTTCATCGACGAGTCGCACCAGACGGTGCCGCAGATCGGTGGCATGTACGAGGGCGACCGCTCGCGCAAGGAGACGCTCGTCGACTACGGCTTCCGGCTGCCCGCGGCGCTCGACAACCGTCCACTGCGCTTCGATGAGTTCCTGGAGCGTGTGCCGCAGCTCGTCTTCGTCTCCGCGACGCCGGGCTCGTACGAGCTACGCCAGTCGCAGGTGATCGCGGAGCAAGTCATCCGCCCGACGGGGATCGTCGATCCCGAGGTAGAGCTGCGCCCGACCCGGAACCAGATCGACGACCTGCTCAACGAGATCCGGCGTCGCGAGGAGCTCGGCGAGCGCACGCTCGTGACCACGCTGACGAAGAAGATGGCCGAGGACCTGACCGACTACCTGCTCGAGGCAGGCGTGCGGGCACGCTACCTGCACTCAGAGGTGAACACG
>JBJXGY010000223.1:0-4720 GCA_046160185.1 Gaiella sp.
TCTCCGTGTCGGTGCCGACGCTGGACGAGCGCGTGTGGCGGACGACCGAGCCCGGCACGGCGCCGCCGCGGAGCAGGCTCGAGGTCGTGCGAAGGCTGGCGGAGGCGGGCATCCGCGTCGGCGTCGCGGTGGCACCGGTGCTGCCCGGCCTCTCCGACGAGCCCCGGCTCCTGCGCGAGGTGGTCACAGCCGCCCGCCAGGCGGGCGCAGACTCCGTCTGGTGCTCCGTCGTTCACCTGCGCCCGGGCACGAAGGAGCACTTCCTGGCGGCGCTGGAACGAGACTGGCCGGAACAGCTCGACCGCTATCTGGAGCTCTACGCCGATCGCGCCTACCCTCCCGCGTCGCTCGTGGCGCCCGTACGGGCGCACGTTCGCGCCGCCGCCGCGGCCACCGCCCGCCCACGGCGCCCGGTGCTCACTCCGCCGCCCCGGCCCGTGCAGCTCGCGCTCCACGTCTGAGGGCGGTGCGGAGACGTGCCCTGGCGCCGGTCGCCCCCGGCACACCGGCCGCAGCGGTTAGTACCATCGCGCAATGGCCGAGAACGGAGAGATCACCGTCCTCATCGCCGACGACCACGAAGTGGTGCGCGAGGGCCTACGGCTGTCGTTGATGCGCAGCGCACACATCCGCGTCGTCGGGGAGGCACCCGACGGCGAGACAGCGGTCGCGCTCACCGAGCGCCGCCGGCCGGACGTGGTGCTGATGGATCTTCGCATGCCGCAGATGGACGGGATCGAGGCGACCGAGGAGATCGCTCGCACCATGCCGGAGGCGCGCGTCATCATCTTCACCGCATACAGCGAGCGGGCGCTGCTCGCCCGAGCGCTCGAGTCGGGTGCCAAGGGCTACGTGCTCAAGGAGGCGCCGCACGAAACGTTGCTTCGCGCGATCGAGAAGGTGGCCGAGGGCGACACGTTCGTCGATCCGGCCTTGATTCCCACGCTGGCCTCGGGACGCGACGGCGGCGAGATCCTGACCGCGCGCGAACGGGAGATCCTCCAGCTCCTCGCGGACGGACAGTCGAACGCGGACGTCGCCGGCCAGCTCTTCATCAGCCAGGAGACCGTGAAGAGCCACGTTCGCCACATCCTCGCCAAGCTCGAGGCGGAGACGCGCACCCAGGCCGTCGCCATCGCCCTGCGCGAGGCGATGATCGATTGAGCAAGGGTCCCGGCGCCGATCTCCTGCGGGAGCGTCTCCGGGCGGAACGCGACGAGCGGCGCAGGCTCGCCGAGCTTCTCCACGACGGTCCCGTGCAGCACGTCGCCGCGCTGGTGCAGATGAGCTCCGCGCTCGTCGCCGCGCTCGAGGCAGGTGACCACCCGGCGGCGCGCGCGGTCGCCTTCCGAGCCGAGCAGGTGGCACGCGAAGCGGCGACGGAGCTCCGTGACGTGGTCAGTGGCATCGACCCGGCCGCCCTCGAGCGCGACGGGTTCGCGGCGGCCGTCCAGCAACTGGCGGCGAGGACGTCGGAGCGGACCGGCGTCCGCGTCTCCGTCGACGCGACGTCGGGGTCGGGGCTGGGCGAGGGTGCGCAGTCCGGGCTGTATCAGGTGATTCGCGAGGCGATCGACCAGGCCGTCCGTCGCGGCCCGCCCGGGGAGATCCTGGTGGCGGTGCGCGTGACGGACGCAGGTGGTGTCGAGCTGGAGGTCGCAGACGACGGCGCGGCCGAACGCCGCCAGGCCGTGCTCGACGGTCTCGCGGAACGCGCGGCCGAGCTCAACGCCACTCTCAGCGTGACCAGGGCCGAGGATCGCACCTCACTGAGGCTGGTGCTACCCCCGAGCGCCGCGAGGCTGTGATTACTCGAGCGGCTGGTTCTGGACGTCGTTCTCGTCCGCGTACTTCTGAACGAGCGGGTTCAACGCGTCGGCGCCCTTGGGGAACGCGTAGTTGATCTCCACGAACGCGTTCCACTTGTCCGGTAGTGCGTCCTCCGGGAAGATCGCCTCGACCGGGCATTCCGGTTCGCACGCCCCGCAGTTCGACGTGTAGACGCCACCGGCAAGCGTGAACTCGTGCTTTCCCGGGACGACCGCACAAAACGTGTCCGCGTGGTCTGCCTCCTGCGCCTCGACCGACATCACCCGCCAGTGAGTCTCTCGCGTCGCGAGATAGAGCCAGCGAAGCGGCCGGCTGCGAACGCCGAAGTTCGGCTCCATGTTGCTCTCTTCACCCGAACCGACGGCCACGTAGCCGGCGATCACGGCCGCCCGTTCGAGCCACGCGAGCGCGTCGTGATCGGTCGACCGAAGGCGCCACGACCCCGCCTTCACCGAGTCGCCGTCCGCCGCGAGCCAGCCGTCGACGAAGCCGGCGATGTACTCCGGATCGGCGGTCTCGGGAAGGAGCTTCTTGAGATTGGCGCACGCGCGCACGACGCCGGTCCCGGCGTAGCCCGGATGCACGTCCAGGCACGGGGAGAAGTTCACCTGATCGAAGAAGTCCTTGAAGGCAGCCATCCGCGCGCCGTACAGCTGGACGTAGTGGAGATGCTCGCCCGAGCGGATCTCGAGCTTGTTCCAGCTCCCGTCACCGAACACCATCCCATGGAGCGCTCCGAGGCGATAGCTCTCACCCTCCCTGGCGGGCTGGGCTTTCACGGCCGGCACGAACTGACCCACGGCGAGCGAGCTCGTCTTCTGTCCGTCGCTGAGGATCCAGCCGTGTGTCGGCGTGGCCGAGATCGTCCGCCGGAATCGCGAGATGTTGCGCGTCGTCAATCGCGTCCCGCCGTACCGATCGCGCTCCTCGAAGGCCGCAGCCAGTTCGATACGGACGAGTGGCCGCTTGCGAAACCGTTTCACGACCGCCGGCTTGAAGCCCGCATCGGTGAGCACGCGGCACGATGTGTCCTCAAGCTCCGCGAACGTGCGCAGGCCATACCGGGTGACGAGCTGCTCCGACGGGGCAAAGCAGTCGATGCACTCCTCCGGATCGATGATCAGCATCCGCTCGAACTCGTGGATGCAATCGACGGGGCAGACGTCGACGCAGGACCTGTCTTTGATGTCGATACAGGGTTCAGCGATGATGTACGTCACGTGAGCGAGTCTAGCCAGCCAGCCGGAACGGACGCGGCGGTCCCGCCCCCTCCGGCGGGCGGGCCGATCGAACCGAGCCGCGCCGAGCAGGAGCGCCGTCAACGCTGGCGTCGCCGGACCCGGCGGACGGTGATCGCGCTCGTCATCTGGTTCGCAGGGATCGTGATCGGCGTCGCTCTCCTTCCTCGCTGGTGGTCGCATTTCGTCGGCGACCAGGTGCACGGCTCGATCACCACGGGTGTCATCCTCGGCATCTTCTACGGCTTCACGTTCACGATCCTGCCGCTGCTGATTCTCTGGTTCGCCTTTCGCAAGCGACGGCCGTGGCGGCAGTGGCTGGGGTGGTTCGTAGCGTCGCTGGTGTTCGCCATGCCGAACTTGCTCACGCTGGGCATCGTGGTGGGGACAGGGAACGCAGCGCATGCGGGCGAGCGCACGCTGGATGTCGAGGCGCCGGCCTTCCGGTACGCGAGCCTCGCCGGGGCTCTCGCGGCCGGTCTGCTCGTCGCCGCCTGGCTCGTGCGAGGCAGGCTGGAGGAACGCCAGCGCTCTCGGCCGGCGGCCGGCTAGCCGCGCGCGCCGAGCAACTCACCCACGACCTGCGGTGCTCGCTCGAACAGCGCCGAGCGCACGATCACCTGGTCGAACCCCGCCGCGTGCGCCCTCTGCAGGCCGTTCGTGTCGACGTGGTTCGTATAGCCGAGGATGGGTGCGTCGGGCCACGCCTCCACCACGTCGTCCGCGTCGACCCGAGCGATGTCGCAGAGGACGAGGTCAGGCGCCTGGGCGCTGTCGGAAGTGACGAGACGGTGCTCGCCGAGGAGCCCTTCGAGCCTCGAGCGCACCATCAGGTCGACCCCTACGAGCAGGATCGTGGCCACGGCTGGAAGGTAGCACCCGGAGGACTGGTTCAGGAGGTCACCAGGACCTGAGACGTCCGAATATGGCCGGCGAGCCCTTGAAGGGAGCCCGCCGGGTCTGCGGGCCGGAGCGGCCGAGGGTGCCCGTCAGAAGAGCGGTCCGAGCCCGACGGCGTCGAGCGCGCGGTTGACGTAGATCCGCAGCAGGTAGAACCGCTCGAAGAAGAGCAGCAGGCCAAGCGCGACCATGACGAGCCCGCCGGCGAACTGCACGGGGACGAAGTGGTCGCGGAGCCAGCGGAAGGCGCCCATGGCGCGCGTGAAGAGCGCGCCCGCGAGCACGAATGGGACGGCCAGCCCGAGCGAGTAGACGGCCAGGAGAACCGCGCCCTGGACGGCAGTGTCGCTCGAGCCGGCGAGGACGAGGATGCCGGCCAGCACCGGGCCGATACACGGCGCGGCGCACACGGCGAACGCTCCCCCGAGCAACACGCGCGACCCGCGGCTCCTCGCACCCTGCACCAGTTCCGCGCCCACGAGCCGCTCGGGCCACGGCAGGAGCCCCATGAAGGCGAGCCCGAAGACCACGAGGACGAGCCCTGCGATCCGCTCGAGCAGGAACTGATCGCGAAGCAGGCCCCCACCGACGAGTTGTGCGCCCACCCCGAGCAGCACGAAGAACGCGGTGAACCCGGCAACGAACGGCAGAGACGACGCGACGACGCGACGCGCGTGGCCGCGGCGAGCGAGATCCTCCGCCCCCACGGCGGACACCGCCGAGAGATAGCCGGGCACGAGCGGGAGCACGCA
>JBJXGY010000224.1:0-19696 GCA_046160185.1 Gaiella sp.
CCGGCTGCGCCAGCAGCCGGCCTGTGCAACAAACATGGTGCGGCGTCTCACAGCGATCATTCCCTGCACATCGTTGTGAGACGCCGCACTATGCCGCGCGCGGGAGCGCCGCGCCGGCGCGCAGCAGGCGGCAGAGCGCGTCGGTCTCGAGCGGCGGGGAGTAGAGATACCCCTGCGCAAGCTCCGCGCCGAGGGCCGTCAGCCGCTCCGCCTGGACGGCGCGCTCCACGCCTTCCGCCACCGCCACGAGACCGAGGGAGTCTGCGAGACGCAGGATCGCGTCGACGAGGTTCGCGTCGGGGGCGTCCCCCACGAGGCGGTCGACGAAAGGCTTCGGGATCTTGAGCATGTCGAGCGGGAACTCCCCGAGGCGGGCCAGCGACGAATACCCGGTGCCGAAATCGTCGATGGAGAGCCCGACCCCGAGTCCGCGTAGCTCGTGCATGAGCCGGACCGCGGCGATCTCGTCGTGCACCACGCTCGACTCGGTCACCTCGAGTGTGAGCAGCGACGGCTCGAGCCCGCTCTCCGCGAGAATCGCGCGCAACCGCGGCACGAGGTCGGTGCTCGCCAGCTCCTCCGCCGACAGGTTGACCCACACGCCGAGCGAGCCACCGGGAGCCAGGGGCTGCCAGCGCTTGGCGCGCCGGCACGCTTTCGTCAGCACCACCTGCCCGATCAGGGTGAGCTGGCGGGCGTCCGCAAAGGGCAGGAAGTCGCCCGGGAGGATCACGCCCTGCTCCGGATGGTGCCAGCGCACGAGCGCCTCGACCGCCCTGATCCGCCCGTCACGGAGCGAGATCGCGGGCTGGAAGTAGACGTCGATGTGGTCGGCCTCGAGCGCCTCGTCGAGATCGAATCCGAGCTCGCGACGGCGCCGCCAGGAGTCGTGCAGCTCGGGGCGGTACGAGGCGTTTCGCCGCTGCGGATCGGCCTTGGCCGTGTACATCGCGATGTCCGCGTGCGCGAGCAGGTCCTCGGTCGACAGCCCCGGATCGGCGACTGCGATGCCGATGCTCGGACGCACCGCCACCGAACGGCCGACGACGACGAACGGCTGCGTGAAGGCTGCAGCGATGCGCTCGGCGACCACGCCCGCCGCATGCTCGTCGGCACCCAAGAGGAGCACGGCGAACTCGTCACCGCCGAGGCGACACGGCAGGTCGCTCGGTCGGATCGCCCCACGCAGCCTCTCGGCTGCGTGGACGAGCAACTCGTCGCCCGCCGCGTGTCCCCACGTGTCGTTGACCGACTTGAAGTCGTCGAGGTCGAGGAAGAGCACCGCGAGGTCATCGGTGTCGACGCGCCGCGCCAGGGCGACCGCGACTTGCTCGGCGAACAGCACCCGATTCGGGAGGCCGGTCAGTGCGTCGTGGAAGGCCTGATGATGGAGTTGCTCCTTGAGCTCGGTGACATGCGCCAGGGACTGCTCGAGCCGGCCGTTCTCGAGCAGTACGCCGGCATGACTCACAAACGTCTCGAAGAGGCGGGCATCGGCCGTGTCGAAGGTCCCGACACCGTTCGAACGGTCGCCAACCACGAACCAGCCGAGGGTGCGGCGCTCGGTGCGAAGCACGCCGACAAGCGCATCCGGGATGTCACGATCGTCGAGGATCGACGCCGTAGCCGGCGACCTCGCGCCGCGAGGCAGGAGCACCACGGTCGTCCGTGCCGCGTCGAGCAGCGCCCGATCGGCGTCCGTCAGCTCGCTCGGTCGCATCAGGAGCTCCCCGGCACGGCCGCTCGTCGAGCGAAGCGCACCGTCGTCCGAGCTCCCGCCGTCACCGGGGAGGAGCACTGCTTCCGCGTACTCGGCGCGGAACAGCTCCCGGGCCTGCAGCAGCAGGTGCCCGATGGCGAGACCGAACTCGGGCGCGCCCTGCGCGTCGCGCATCGAGGCGTAGAGGAACTCGACCTTCTCGCGCTCCTTTCGCTGTGCGACGTAACCGCGGAGCGCCCCGGCCGCGGCGATGGTGGGCACGGCCAGCAGAACGAGGGCCAGCGGCCGGACACGCACCAGCTCGGCCGCAGCGAGCGCGAAGCTGGCCGCCGCGAGCGCCCCGGTCAGGCCGAAGGCCAGGTTGCGGAGCGCGCCGCCGAGCTCGAAGGCTCCGCCCGCGAGCTTGATCACGATCACGACCAGGAAGCTGCCCACAGTGTTCGCGGCGGCAACCGCCAGCATCATGCACCCCCATTGCAGAGGCCCTGATCCGACCTCGCCGGCGAGAGTGCGGAACGTGACCAGCGCGACGCCTGCCGAGAGGGCGTACTGGGCGACGTTGAAGCACAGCTTGGCGCCGCGCTGCCGCCTGAAGATGGCGATCGCGACCGCGACCGCGCCCACATGGCCGGCCAGCAGACCAAGTGGCGACACGAAGAGGAGCGCGAAGACGAGCGGGAACTCGCTCAGAGACAGCGCATGGGCCCGGTGGGCGAAGTGCACCTGCACCACCCATGCCTCCGCGAGCGCGAATGCGATCGCAACCGACCACCACGGGATCCCGGTCGACGCGTCGAACGGGCCGCCGAAGGCGCGGTCGATGAGCAGCCAGAGGAGAGCAGCCCCGAGCGTCATCACACCGATCATCAGCCACACCGGAGGAGGCGCCACGATGGACGCCCGAATCACGGGCAGGCGCCGCCTGCCGAGCTCGTGCACGGTCACACCTCTCCTATCGGCACCGGAGGCGGTCGAATGAGCGGTCTCGGCTCCAGCACCGAGCCGCGCACTCGTCGTGGCGGTTGCTCGCGGTCTCGGCGAGGGCCGTACAATCGCGCGACCCCCGCGAGATGGAGGCGAATCGCACGTGACAACTCACCCCCTCGACCCGCTCTCCGCCGCCGAGCTGAAGGTCGTTGCGAAGGTGCTCCGCGACGCAGGGCACGTCGGTGAGACGTTCCGCTTCGCCTCTGTGAACCTCAAGGAGCCCGCGAAACGGGACCTGCTCGCCTGGACGCCGGAGACGAAGCTACCGCGTCAGGGGCTCGCGGTCGTCTGGAACCGCGCCGACGGCAAGACGTACGAGGCCGTCGTGGACGTCGGCGCGAAGGCAGTCGTGTCGTTCATACAGATCCCCGGAGTGCAGCCCAATTTTCACCAGGACGAGTACAAGGACGTCGACGCGATGCTGCGTACCCACCCGGACGTCGTGGCAGCCCTTTCGCGACGCGGAGTGACCGACCTCTCGCTCGTCCTGTTCGACGTGTGGGCGTACGGGGATGCGCTCGTCCCGGACGAGTGGAAGGAGCGACGGGTCGGCTGGTGTGACATCTGGGTTCGCGCCACACCGGACTCGAATCCGTACGCGGGCTACATCCCCGGGGTCTGCCCGATCGTCGACATGAATACGATGGAGCTGCTCGCACTCGAGGACGACGTCGTGATCGACCCCCCAGGGGTGATGGGGGAGTACGTGCCCAGGCACGTCCCCGGCCTCGTCCTTCGCGGCGACGTCAAACCCCTCGAGATCGTCCAGCGCGAGGGTCCCTCGTTCACGCTCGCCGGCCACCTCCTCGAGTGGCAGAACTGGTCGCTACGGATCGGTTTCACCACGCGAGAAGGCCTGGTGCTGCACCAGATCGGCTACCGCGACGGCGACCGCCTGCGTCCGATCGCCCATCGCATGTCCTTCGCCGAGATGATCGTGCCGTACCGGGACACCACGGACGACCACTACCGGCGGACGGCGTACGACATCGGCGAATGGGGTCTCGGGTTCATGACGACGTCATTGGAGCTCGGCTGCGACTGCCTCGGCGAGATCCGCTACCTCGACGCCACACTCCCCGACTACCACGGGCGGCCGTACACGATCACGAACGCGATCTGCATCCACGAAGAGGACAACGCGGTGCTCTGGAAGCATGTCGACCCGGTCGCAGGTGCCGAGGTTCGCCGCATGCGCCGACTTGTCGTCTCGTTCCACGCGACCGTTTCCAACTACGAGTACATCGTCTACTGGCGCTTCTACCAGGACGGCAACATCGAGTGCGAGGTGCGCGCGACGGGGATCATGGTCACCACAACCTTCCCCGGCGCCGTCCCGGCAACAGGCACCGCGGTGGACAAACAGACGTACGCACCATTCCACCAGCACTTCATCGTGGCGCGGCTCGACCTCGACATCGACGGCGCCGAACACAACACGGTGTACGAGACGCACTCGGTCGCGCCACCGATCGGTCCCGACAACCCCTACGGGCTCGCTCTGCACCAGGTGACGACGCCGCTCCGAACCGAGGAGGACGGCCGCCAGGACTACGACTGGGCGTCGCAGAAGGCCTGGAAGGTCGGCAACGCCACCAGCCTCAACGGGCATGGCAGCGCGGTCAGCTACAAGCTCGTCCCGAGCGGGTGCTTCCCCATGCTGTTCGACCCTGAGTCACCGATTGTCCGGCGAGCGCAGGTGATCAAGCACCAGCTGTGGGTGACGCCGCACCGTGACGACGAGCTGTGGCCTGCCGGCGACTACCCGACGCAGGCGCTCGAAGACACCGGCCTCGGGGAATGGACGAAGCGCAACCGCCCGATCGCCGACGAGGACGTCGTGCTCTGGTACGTCTTCGGAATTCACCACATCACACGGATCGAGGAGTGGCCGGTGATGCCCGCGGACACCGTGTCGTTCTGGCTGAAACCTGTCGGCTTCTTCGACCGTAACCCGTCGCTCGACGTACCGCCAGAGCCCGGGCATCACTGTCACCCCTGATCGGTGTTCAGATAGCCCTGGGCTCGATCCCGAGCGCGACCAGCGCTCCCTCTGCCGCCTCCTGCTCGGCCGCCTTCTTCGTCGACCCGCTGCCGCGACCGAGCTCGGCGCCGTCGATCACAGCAGCACAGACGTACTGCCGGTCGTGCGCGGGACCGTCGACCTCCATGACGACGTACTGCACGACGCGCCCGGAGCGGGCGAGGGCCTCCTGGAGCTCGGTCTTGTGGTCGACGGTGCCTCCGCGCGCGAACTCGATCGGGGCGTCGAACGCGGCGGCGATCGCTCGCTCCGCAACCTCGAAACCGTGCTCCAGGTAGACGGCGGCAATCGCCGCCTCGAGGAGCGCGGCGAGCACGTTCCGGCTCTTGGCGATCCTGTCGAGCTCGGCAGCCGGGACGTCCCTCCCGAACCTCGCCATGCGTTCGCCCAGACCCAGCTCGCGGGCAACCGCGGCACAGCTCTGACGCGACACGACGTGCGCTCGGATCTTGGCCAGCTGGCCTTCGCTTGCCGCCGGGAAGCGGTCGTACAGGGCCTTCGCGATCGCGAGCTCGAGCACGCTGTCCCCGAGAAACTCGAGGCGTTCGTACGAGGACTCGCGGTCGGGCGCCCAGGACGTGTGGGTGAAGACGTGCTCGAGGCGCTCACGAGGGAGGGCGTCGACGAGCTCGCCGAGCCGGGGGCCCTCCCTCGCGGGCTGCTCGGAGCGCCTACTGCTGCCCGAGGACGTAGTCGACCGCCTGGCCGACAGTCGTCAGCTTCTGCGCGTCCTCGTCCGGGATCTTGATCCCGAACTGATCCTCGAGCTCCATGATCAGCTCGACGAGGTCGAGCGAGTCGGCGTCGAGATCATCCTGAAACGACGCCTCGATCGTCACGTCGTTCTCATCGGCGCCGAGTTGCTCGACGAGCGCAGAGCGGACGCGGTCGAAAACCTCTTCTCGAGACAGTGCCACTGATTCAACCTCACTGGGGTCGCGGTGCGATAAACGTGCGGGCGACTCTACCAGCCTGGTCAGTCGATCGAGCCCTCCTCGCCGTGACGCGTGTCGGGGAAATGGCTCCGCAGCTTTCCCACGACGTCGTGCTCGACGCCGCGGGCCGCAAGGCGGACGGCGTTGGCGACTGCCCTGGACGAGCTCGAGCCGTGGGCGATCACCACGAGCCCGCGCAGTCCGAGCAGATAGGCCCCGCCGTGCGCCTCGGGGTCGAGTCGTGCCCGGAGGCCCCGGGCGGCGGGCCGGATCAGCAAGCCGCCGAGCTTGCCTCGCTTCGACCTGCCGATCTCGCGCCGGAGCGCGCCGAGGACGGAGCGGATCGTCCCCTCCAGCGTCTTCAGCGCCACGTTTCCGGTGAAGCCATCCGTGACGATGACGTCGACCTCGCCTTCGAGCAGCGTGCGTCCTTCGACATTGCCCTGAAAGCGCAGACCGGACGTGAGGAGCTGTGCGTGCGTCTCCAGTGCAAGCTGGTTCCCTTTCTCGGGCTCTTCGCCGATCGAGAGCAGCCCGACGCCCGGCTCCGCCACGTCGAGGATCTCCTGCGCGAAGACGCTTCCCATGTGAGCGAACTGCACAAGATGCTCCGCTCTCGCGTCGGCGTTGGCACCCGCGTCGATCAGCACGGAGGCACCACCGCTCGTCGGGATCACCACGGCGATCCCCGGGCGCAGGACGCCCGGCAGCCGGCGCAGATAGAGCAGTGAGGCGGCGAGCATGGCCCCGGTGTTCCCTGCCGAGACCACGGCGTCGGCCTCCCCGTCGCTCACGGCCCGCACGGCACGGACGAGGGACGAGTCGGGTTTCGCCTTCACCGCATCGGCGGGCTTGTCGTCCATCGCGATCTCACCCACGGTCACCACGTGCCGCAAACCGAGCGTGTCGAGCCCCTCCGGGCCGAACACGATCGGCTCGATCGTGGCCGTTCGGGCGGCTGCAGCGCCTGCGACGATCTCCGCAGGCCCACGATCGCCGCCGAGCGCGTCGACAGCTACCCGGACCAGCACGATCGACTCGGTGTCGTCAGGGGGCCGGCGTGACCAGCGGCTGCACGTCGCGGCCCCGGTACGAGCCGCACGTCGGGCAGGCGTGGTGAGCGCGCTTCGGCGAGTTGCATTGCGGGCAGGTGTTGACCCGCGGCGCCTCGAGCGCGTGCGTGGCCCGGCGCTTGTCACGCCGCGCCTTGGATGTCTTCCTCTTGGGGACGGCCATGGGCGGCTGGCAACTGTACCAGAGGGTCGCAGTGATCATCCGGGCGGCCGTCCCCGCCGCTCTCGGCTGACGCACCCGGGGCGTGCTCACGGCCTGGCCGGGCAGCAAGCCGACACGCGAGCAACAGGCGAACGCCGAGCGCCACCGATCGAGGCACCTAGTGCGCCATCTCGCAATGTTCCACCGGAAACTCGGTGAGGGAGTGCGTCCTCTTCAGGATCACGTTGTCGGCCGTATGGCGGCCGACAACGTGCAGCAAGCATCTGGTGCGGCGGCTTACAACGACGATTATTCCCTGTGAATCGTTGTGAGACGCCGCACTGGGCGATTCCGTCATCCGCCTGTGCTGCCGGCTCCGAACGCCAAGAGACATCGCACACTGGGCGCCAGCCCTGAACAAGGAGACGACAGACCGATGCGAATCCGTACTCTTGCCGCTGCCCTCGTGGCCTGTGGTGCACTTGCCGCTAGCGCCGCCATCGCCGTCCCGGCCTCGGCCGAGCCTTCCCAACCGACCCTCTTCGGTGCGGTCGCCGCCAGCCTCGCGGACAACAACAACGCTCCCACCGACCGCAACTGGTACGACTTCGACATCCTCGCGAACGGTGTGCTCGCCGCCGGCCTGAAGGACGCCCTCGACGCTCCGGGCGCGAACCTGACGGTGTTCATCCCCAACGACCGAGCCTTCCAGGCGCTCGTGGCCGACCTGTTCGGCTGGAAGTTCTGGTTCGCCGGCGAGGCCACGGTCCTCGGCAAGATCGTCGAGCTCGAGAAGAGCGCTCCCGGCACCCTGGCGACGGTGATCACCTACCACGCGGTCAAGGGTCCGATCGACTCCAAGACAGCTCTCGGCGTGCCCAAGGGCACCGAGCTCACCACCCTGCAGGGCGGGAAGATCAAGGTGTTCCCCCTTCCCCTGCTCGGCACCGCCATCCTGGTCGACCAGGACACCAACGACTTCGACCCGACGCTGGTGCGCAGCAAGCTGGACATCCGGGCGAGCAACGGCATCGCCCACGGGATCAGCCTCGTGCTGCGCCCGGCCAACCTCTGATCGACGCGGTCGCAGACCGCTGAGCTTGTCGGAACGGCCCCGGCCACGAGCCGGGGCCGTTCTGCGTGTCCACCTCCCACTTCGGAGCGTCGGAGGCGCGTTTCGCTCGCCGATCGAAGCCAGGCGACGGAGCGGGTACCCCTCGTCTGATCCGAGACCTCAGTCCAAGCCGCGCACTCCAGCAGCCACGGCGCGCAGGAACGTGCGCAGCTCGGCGGGCGAACGGGCGATGACCGGTGCCGGCCGCAGCGCCGTGCCCGCCGGAAACGGGCCGACGTGAATTGCGAACGATCCTGACGGCAGCGCGGCGTACATGTCGAGGTCCGTGCGATCGTCGCCGGCGCCGAGCACGGCATGGGTGCCCGGTTTGCCTGACGGAAAGAGCTCGCGGACGTACAGGCCCTTGTTGATTCCGCTTGCTCGCACCTCGACCACGAGCTTGCCCGTGATCACCTCGGCGTGAGCGCCGGACAGCAGGGAGTCCAGCGCGACCAGCAGCTCTCGGGCCCGCCAGGCGCCGTACTCCGGCTCGGCCTGCCGATAGTGCCAGGCGACCGAGCACGTCTTCCGCTCGACGTGTGTCCCCGGGACGTCGGCGGCAACCCGGCGCAGGATCCGCTCGACACCGGGGAGCCACCCGAGATCCGCGTCCAGCAGGCGGCGCCAGCGCTCTCCGGGCGCCCGAGCCAGATAGCCATGCTCCGCACCGAGATGGACGGGAAGGCGGCCGAGCCAGCGTTCGAGTGCGTCGCGGCGACGGCCGCTCACCACGTGGACCTCGGTCGCCGGCAGCGCACAGAGCTCCTCGAGGACTGCCACCACCTGCTCTCCCGGTGCCGCAAGGTCGGGATGCTCGACGAGCTCGCGCAGCGTCCCGTCGTAGTCGAGGATGATCGTGCGCCGGCGGGCTCCTGCGAGCCGCCGCTGCAGGACGGGTGCGCTGTCGGCGAGCGTCTTGCGGAGGACGCTCGTCGTGGGCGTTCGGCGGCGGACGCTTCGCAGCCGGGCGAGGCTGCCGGCGGCCCAGCGCGCGGAGTCGAGCCGGTCGACACGCGCTGCCATCAACTCCATCCGCCGCCGTCGCTCGGCCGCGGGTAGTGCGAGCGCCTCGGACAATCGCGCCGCGATCGCGTCCGTATCCCAGGGATTCACGAGCAGCGCACCGGGCAGGAGTTGCGCCGCACCGGCAAGCTCGCTGAGCACCAGCGCGCCGCGGTACCGGCTCGGACGCGGACCGCGGGCGCTCTGGCACGACACGAACTCCTGGGCGACCAGGTTCATCCCGTCCCGGAGCGCCGTGACGGCCAGCACGTCCGCTCGCCGGTAGAGCGCTGCAAGCTCGACCGGCGCGAGACTGCGATGCACGTATTCGATCGGTGTCACACCGAGCCCGCCCACCTCACCGTTGACCCGGGCGATCTGCTGTTCGATGTCCCGGCGCAGCTCGCGATAGTCCTCGCTGTCGAGACGGGACGGCACCACGACCTGTAGCAGCGTGGTGTCCGCGACTCGCTCCGGCTCCTGCTCCAGGAGCCGGCGAAAGGCCTCGATCTTCTGCGGGACGCCCTTGGTGTAGTCGAGACGCTCCACGCCGAGGACGAGGCGCCGGCCCCGGTAGCGCTCCTCCAGTTCAGCCAGCACGCCGGGCGCTTCGGGGTCCTCGAGCGCCGCCCGGAACGACGCGGTGTCGATACCGATGGGGTCCGCCGCGAGCCGTACCGAGCGCCCGTCGTAGGGCACCTCTTCAGGAAGCGACTCGAGCCCGAGTACGCGCAGGCACGAAGAGCGGAAGTGCCGGACGTAGTCGCCGGTGTGGAAGCCGAGGACGTCTGCGCCGAGGAGCCCGCGGAGCACTTCCTCCCGGGGTGGCAGCAGCCGGTAGATCTCGCTCGAGGGGAACGGGATGTGCAGGAAGAAACCGATTGCCACGTCCGGGCGTAACTCGCGCAGAAAGCCCGGTGCGAGCATCAGCTGGAAGTCGTGGATCCAGACCCGGCCTCCGTCGGCACACGAGGCCGCGGCTGCCTCGGCAAACCGGCGGTTGACGTCCACGTAACGGCGCCAGTCCGCGTACGAGAAGGAAAACCGGCCCGGAAAGTAGTGAAAGAGGGGCCACAGCGCCTCGTTGCAGGCGCCGGAGTAGAAGCCCCGCTCGTCCGCCGCCGAGAGAAAAACCGGCTCCAGGCGCCGCTCGCGCAGCGTCCGCCGCACGAGATCCTGTGCCCCGGCCCGGATCACGGCTCCGGGCCAGCCGACCCAAGTGAAATCCCCGTCCACCGCCCGTAAGGCGGAGGCGAGGCCACCGGGGCTGGGCTCCAGGGTCACCTCGCTTCCGCTCAGGCGGACGGAGACGGGCAGCCGGTTCGCCACGACCACGAGCGGGCTAAGAGCTCGTTTCACAATGACGCTTCTCGCCGGGGCGTGATGGGTGCGTGCGATGCAAGGACGCAGGGAGCGCCAAGACGGGACGTGTTGGCGCGACTGAGGACGCCGCAGCGTGCGTGCACAGCGCGTCCCGGCGACTCAAGCTTCATTGTGAAACGAGCTCTGGGGAGGGCTTCGGTCACGGCTCGACGATCTCGTCGCGCAGCGCGCGAAGCACGCTCCACGGGGACTCCTGGAGGTCGGGCTCGTGCTCGTGCGGATCGTCGTCGAGGCTGCGGCCGCACGTCGGGCAGAGGCCTGCGCACTCGGGCCGGCACACGATCTGGTCGGGGAGTGCGTCGGCGACCGCATCGCGCGCCCATGCGGAGAGGTCGAGTTGCCCGTCCGACACGTACTCGCTGCTCATCTCCTCGTCGTCGGGTCGTTCGTCCTGATACTCGTGGGCGTCCGTCACCACGTCGAGCGCCGCGTCTCCGAGACACCGCATGCAGGGCCCATGCAGGCGCGTCGCGAACTGCAGCCGGAACATGTCCCCGGAGGTGGTGCGCTGAATGGTCAGATCGGCCTGCGTCACCGCCGGCACGGGCAGGTACGCCTCGCCCCCGAGTACGAACGGCTCGAGCGCGATCTCCACGTGCTCGCGGAGCTCTTCGCCCGGCCGCAGACGAAGCGAACGCAGTGCGTACGTCGTCATGTGTGCAGGCTATCCGGCCGCCGCCCCACCCTGACGGGGACGCTCGCTGACCAACGCCGACTTGGACGATTGATCGGGGTGCGGTCGGGGACGTTCACGACCAGGCAGCGTGGGGTGATCGACTGGGGCCAGTCCGGAGCTGTCCGGTTCACAGACGAGCGCCGCACGATGCGCCGTGTCGGGAGGCGTCATCCGGACGTGCCGGACTTGCCGATCACTCGCCTAGAGGTAGCTGTTGTCCTCGTCTTCGTCGCTGCGGTCTGCCGGGCCGAGCCCGCCGAACGTCTCCTGGGAGCGCTCGTGCAGGCGTTCACGCCCACGCCGGACCGCCGTGAGGAACTTGTCGAGATTGACCTCGAGCGTGGAGAGGATGCCGTCGGCCCAGTCCTCCATCTCGAGGCGGGTCTCGCGCGCCTGGCGCCGCGAGTCCTCGACGATCTCCAGCGCCTGCCGCTCGGCGATCTTGACGATCTCCGTCTGGGACGCCTCGCGCACCGCCTGCTCACGCGCCTCCCCGATCAGCCGGTCGCACTCGCGCTTGGCCTCGGCCAGCATCTCCTGCCGCTCCTTGACGATCCAGCGGGCCTGCTTGATCTCCTCCGGAATCGTCGCGCGCATCTGGTCGAGGATGTCGTAGATCTCCTCACGATCGATGCGCACCTGGTCGGTGAGGGGAACGGCCTTCGCGTTGTGCACGAGGTCGTCGAGCTTGTCGATGAGTACAAGGACGTCCATCCGCGGAATGCTACTCGGACGGCCTGACGGGCGTGCCAGGGCGACCGTCCGGGAAGAGCTCGCGGAACCGCGCGGCAACCGGTTGGGGGACGAGCTCGGAGACGTCTCCGCCGAAGCTTGCGATCTCCCTGACACCGCTGGAGGAGATGAACGAGTGCTGCGGGCTCGACATCAGGTAGAGCGTCTCGATCTCGGGCGCGAGCACCCGGTTCAGGTGGTTCATCTGGAACTCCCACTCGAAATCCGCGATCACGCGAAGGCCCTTGACCATCATTCGCGCCTGGTGCCTGCGTGCGAAGTCGACGACCAGCTCGCTGAAGACGTCGACGACGACGTTCGCACGGTCGGCAAGAGCCTCCTCGAGGAACACGACACGCTCCTCGACGGTGAACAGCGTCTGCTTGTGCGACGGCTCTCGAACCACTCCCACGACGACGCGGTCGAGGATCTCCGCGGCACGCCGGATCACGTCGACGTGACCGAGCGTCACGGGGTCGTACGTCCCGGGGCAGATGGCGGTGATCATGGCGTGAAGAGCGTAATGCGTGCCGATCCGTAGCGTCGGCTCGTCAACTGCTCGAGGGGCAAGGACGGGACGGTACGCGCACCGGTCGAAACGGCGACGATCGCGTCGGGCGCGAGGACGAGCGGTACGAGCTCCGCCAGCTTGGGCTCGACCGTCGCGTAGACGTCGTACGGTGGATCGATCAGCACGAGGTCGTACACTCGCTTCGCGCTCGCCTCTTCGCGTAACACGGACGCTGCGGCGCGCCTGAGCACGGTGGCACCGGTGAGGCCGAGGTGCTGCAGGTTCGCCGTGATCGTGCGACAGGCGTTCCTGTCGTCGTCCACGAAGACGCATCGCGAAGCCCCGCGCGAGAGCGCCTCCAGCCCCAGGGCGCCCGAGCCTGCGAAGAGGTCGAGCACGATGGCGTCGTCGACCGGCCCGAGCATGCTGAAGAGGGCCTCGCGTGCGAAGTCGGAGACCGGCCGCGTCCGCTCTCCTCTCGGCGCATCGATGCGGCGCCCACGGTGCGTGCCGGCGATGATCCTCATGGGGGAAGCGTATGCAGTCGGCTGCGGCGGGCCCATCGCTACGTTTTCGCCTTGCGGCCGTACGTTGCGCAGATCAACATCGCCCGGCTCCGGGCCCCACTCGACGACCCGCTGGTCGCGGAGTTTGCGGAGAACCTGAAGCGCATCAACGCGCTTGCCGACGCGGCGGCGGGGTTCGTCTGGCGTCTGCAGACCGGCGACGGGGACGCGACGTCCATCCGCGCCTTCCCCGATCCGCTGACGCTTGTGAACATGAGCGTGTGGGAGTCCGTCGAGGCGCTGCGGGCGTACGTCTACCGCACCCAACATCGCGACTTCGTGAAGCGGCGCGCGATGTGGTTCGAGGACGGTTCTTCGGAGTTGGCTCTCTGGTGGGTGCCACCCGACCACGTGCCGACCGTCGAGGAAGGACGGCGACGTCTCGGCTTCCTTGCGACCCACGGCGCTTCGCCCGTCGTGTTCCGCTTCGGCAAGACACCCGCCGTCGCCTTCGTGGAGCGAACGACGCTTTTCGACCCTGCCACCGAGGCACTTGTGGGCCGACTGAACGGCGAGCTGGCGGCGGCCTACCCGGAGCCGGGCGCGAACCACTTCAACGTCGATGCGGAGTCGGTGCTCCCGCCCTCCGGTGCGATGGTGCGAGCCATGCTCGACGGTGTCCCGGTCGGCTGCGGCGCGATCCGCAGCCTCTCCGGTAACCGGGCGGAGGTCAAGCGCATGTTCGTGGATACCGGCAAGCGCGGTCTGAAGCTCGGCGCCGCGATCCTCGACCAACTCGAGCAGGAGGCGGTTGCACTTGGTGCTACCGAGCTGGTGCTCGAGACTGGCATCCGACAGCAGGCGGCCATCGGCCTCTACGAGCGCGCTGGGTTCGAGCGTATCCCGCTGTGGGGTGAGTACCTCGACTCCCCCGAGACGAGCGTGTGTTACGGCAAGCAGTTGACCCCCGGGCGGGGGTACCCGTTCGAGTAGCCAGGGTGCCTGACTGTCAGTCTGGCACCGGTGTTGCCGCTACGAGTCCCCGAGGTGGTCGGACTCGCCGAGCAGCACCTCGACGGACGGCGCCAGGAGCCCCTCGTCCTCCATCTCCGCTGCGAGCGACCGGGCCCGGTCGAGCAGGTCGCGGTCGCTACGCAGGCTTGTGAAGCGCAGGTCGGAGAGCCCGGACTGGCGCGCGCCCACAACCTGGCCCTCGCCGCGGAGCTCGAGGTCGCGCTCGGCGAGGGCGAACCCGTCGGTGGTCTCCACCATCGCCTCGAGCCGTTCCACGGCGCCCTCCGACAGCTCGTCCCGCAGCCGAGAGATGAGCAGGCAGTAGGACTGCTCCGCGCCGCGCCCGACGCGACCACGAAGCTGATGAAGCTGGGCGAGGCCGAAGCGGTCGGCCTCCTGCACGATCATGATCGTCGCGTTCGCCACGTCGACGCCGACCTCGATCACCGTGGTGGCCACCAGCACGTCCAGCTCGCCGGCCGCGAAGGCCGCCATCACCGAGCGCCGCTCGACCGGACGAAGCCTGCCGTGGAGACAGCCGACCCGGTACCCGGACAGCTCCGCGCCTCTCAGGCGCTCGGCCTCGTCTTCGGCAGCGCGCGCGACCGTGTTCTCGGACGCCTCGATCAACGGACAGACGACGTAGGCCTGGCGCCCGTCGTCGAGATGCCGCCGTAACCGCGTGTACGCCTCGGAGCTCCGTTCCTCCGTGACCCAGGCCGTGACGATCGGCTTGCGCTCGGCGGGCGGCGCCGGGATCTCGGACACCGAGAGGTCGCCGTAGACGGTGAGCGCGAGTGTGCGCGGAATCGGAGTGGCGGTCATGTGCAGGACGTGCGGGCTGCGTCCCTCCGCGAGCGCTGCCCGCTGCCCCACGCCGAACCTGTGCTGTTCGTCCACGACCGCCACCGCGAGGTCGGCGAAGCGCACCTCTCGCTGGATCAGCGCGTGCGTCCCCACCGCGATACCCGCGTCGCCGGATTCGAGCAGCTGCCGCACGGCCGCGCGCTCGCGGGCGGGCAGGGCGCTCGTGAGCATCGAGACCCGCACCCCGAGCCGCGCGCAGTATCCCTCGAGCGTGATGAAGTGCTGTTCGGCCAGGGTCTCCGTCGGTGCCATCAGCGCACCCTGCCGTCCGGACTCGACGGCCCGCAGAAGCGCGTAGAGCGCAACGACGGTCTTGCCGGAACCGACATCGCCCTGGAGCAGCCGCTGCATGGGAACCGGCCGGCCGAGGTCGGCGTCGATCTGCTCGATCGCCTGCTCCTGCCCCGCTGTGAGCGTGAACGGGAGCGACTCCCGGAGGGCCGTGGCGAGCGCCCCCGGCGGCTCGAGCGCACTCGCCACGAGCGCTTCCCGCTCGGCGTTCCGCCGTGCGAGCGCCAGTTGCAGGACGAGCAGCTCCTCGAAGGCGAACCGGCGGCGTGCCCGTTCCGCCTCCTCGAGCGCCTGCGGCCGATGCAGGGCGACGATCGCGTCGCACGCGAGCGGCAGCCCTTCGGCCGCACGCAACGGCGCCGGCAGACGATCCTCGAGGTCACGGGCCCGTTCGAGGGCCGCGGCGGTGATCGAGCGGAGCTGCTTCTGTGCGAGGTCGTCGGTCGAGGGGTAGACCGGCGCGAAGTCGGCCGTGTCCGCCGGCTCGCCGAGGTCGTAGGTCTCGACCGCGAACCCGAAGCGGTTTCGCCGCCCCCGGACGCGCACGAGCGTCCCGGGAAGGAGCTTGGCCTCCAGCCACGGCTGGTTGAACCAGGTGGCGCGAATCTCCCCCGAGTCGTCGGCCAGGTGGACGGTGAGCATGTGCAGGCGGCCCCGCCGGCGCCCGGAGGCGCGGCGGACGACGCCCTCCAGAACGGCCTCCTCCTCACCGAAGAGGAGCGCGATCGGCGTCGGCGCAAGCGGCGCCTCGTAGCGGCGCGGCCGGTGCAGGAGCACGTCGCGCACGCTGTGCAGCCCGAGCTTCCCGAGCCGCCTGGCCACGGCAGGCCCTACGCCCGGCAGAACGCCCACCGGCTGGTCGAGGAGATCGGCGCGAGCCGCGCTGGCCGGGCGCGCCCAGGTGTCCGGTGCGTCGAGACCGGCAAAGCCGATCGAGGACGCCGGCCGGGGCACACCGCCGAGTATAGGACCCGGCGGGCTCCCACCGGCTCACGATGGCAAGGCGTGCCCGCGGTGTGCGGCGCCGAGGGTCAGTCGTCCTGGAACCAGAAGAAGCCGACCGCGCCGGGGCCGGCATGCGTCCCGACGACCGCGCCGAGCGTCCGCACGAGCTCGATCTCGGCCTGCGGCCGCACCCGGTTCACGAGATCGGTGAGCACACCGATCCACTCGGGTGCGTTGGCGTGGGCGATTCCCACCCGCAGGCCCGGCTTGTCCTCCGTGTGCTCGGTGAAGAGGCGGGCGAACTCCTGGAGGGCCTTCTGCCGCCCGCGCACGCGGGCGATGGGGACGATGATCCCGTCGTCCACCGAGAGTATCGGCTTCACGTTCAGCAGGGCCCCGGCGAGCGCAGCCGCCTTGCCGATGCGCCCGCCCTTTTGCAGGTACTCGAGCGTGTTGACGGTGAAGACCACACGGTGATCCCGCTTGAAGCGCTCGATCAGCTGCGCGATCTCCGCGTCACTGGTGCCGCGGGCGAGTCGCCGCTCGATGGCCAGCGCGAGCATCGACGCGGCCAGGGAGGCGGTCCCGGTGTCGATCACGATCACCTTGTCGCCGCCGAGCTCGCCGGCCGCCAGCGCGGCCGACTGGTACGTGCCCGAGAGCTTCGCCGAAAGCATGATCGAGTAGATGCGATCGAACGAGGCGAGCTCCTCGAACGTCTCGAGGAAGTCGTGGGGCGTGGGCTGCGATGTCGTCGGAAGGGCGGCGGCGGTGGTGAGCCTCTCGTAGAACTGCTCCGGCCGGATCTCGACGTGATCCTTGAGGCTGTCTTCGCCGAAGCGAACGTAGAGCGGGACGACCCGCATGTTCTCGTGCACCTCGCGTGCGTCCGGGAAGTCGGAGGTCGAGTCGAGAACGATCGCAGTGTTGCCCTGCGTCAGCTCCATGCCGGCAAGCCTAATCCCTCTGGGTCGGGCGGCCGCCCGGATCGCGGTGACGACCTCGGCGACCGGCACGTCCTTCTCGAACACCGCCACGGCTCCCGCCTCGAGGGCAGCGGCACGCTCCTCCGCACCTGCCTCTGCCGTGAGGCACACCACGCCCGGGCCGCCGCTCTCTGCGAGCTGCCGGGAGAGCTCGACACCGGACGCTCCGGGGAGGCGGAGGTCGGTGACCACGACGTCCACTCCGCCGCTCGCGACAGCGGCTCGGGCCTCCTCGGCGGTTGCCACAGCCGCCACGAGCGCGAGCTCCGGCTCCAGCCCGAGCAGGAGCTCGAGCGTGGACCGGTACACGTCGTTGTCGTCGACGAGCAGGACGCGGACGTGCGTCACGGCGTCATTCGGCCGAGAGCAAGAGCGGGTAATGCGGCTGCCCGCCCTCGTGCACCTCGATCTCGAGGGATGGATGCCTGGCCTCGAGGGCAGACAGGATGGCACCGAGCTCGGGCTCGCTATCGCCGGTGAGCAGAGTCAGCATGCTGCGCCCACCGTCGAGCAGTGCCCCGGAGACGGCGAGCGCGACAGTGTCGAAGTCCTCGTCACACGCGACGGCCGTGCCATCGGCAAGCCCCAGCCAGCAGCCTTCGCGGACGGCGACTCCGTCGATCTCGACCGTGCGGGACGCCGTCGTGATCTCGCCGGTCGCCACCTCTTCGAGCGCGGCCCGCATCGCCTCGTCGTTCTCGTCGCCACTGGCAGTCGGAAGGAAGCGCACCACCGCGGCGAGCCCAGCCGGCACCGACGTGGACGGCACGACGCGCACTCGCTTGTCGGTGAGGCCCGCCGCCTGCTCGGCGGTGAGGACGACGTTGCCGTTGTTGGGAAGCACGATCACCTCCTCCGCCGGGCAGGCCTCGATCGCAGCGACGATGTCGGCGGTGGAGGGGTTCATCGTCTGGCCGCCCTCGATCACGGTCGCCCCGAAACGCTCGAACAGCTGCCGGTTCCCGCCTCCCGGGGCGACGGCGACGATGCCGATACCCTCGCCGGCGCCGGCGACCACTGTCAAGGCCGCTCCCGCCGTCCGCAGCCGTTCGTCGCGGGCAATCGTCTGCTCGTGCATGTTCGCGATCTCCACGCCCTCGATCGTGCCCTGCGCCACACCCAGCGAAAGCGCACGACCGGGATCGTCGGTGTGCACGTGCACCTTGAGGGCGCTCGGGTCGCCGACGACGAGGAGCGAGTCGCCGATGGCGTCGAGCTCGCGTTCGAGAGCGGCAGCGTCGAGCCCCGCTCCTTCGACGACGAACACGGTGCAGTAGCGATACAGGCTCGGTTCGTTGTGGATGGCGTGGATCGCGTCGCCGGAAGGGACGTCTGCGGCGATGGCGAGCGGCTGTCCGGTGAGGCCGCCGAGAACGCCACGGACGAGCTCGACGACGCCCGCGCCGCCCGCGTCGACGACTCCTGCCTCGGCCAGCACGGGCAGCATGCTCGGAGTGCGCGTCAGGGCGTCCTCGCCCCGCGCGAGCACCCGTTGCAGCAGGTCGACGAGGTCGCCGGCTCCCTCGGCCGCCCCTTCGGCCTCCTCGGCCATCTCGCGGATCACGGTCAGCATCGTGCCCTCGACCGGCTTGCGAACAGCGCGATAGGCGGCATCGCGGGCGGCGGCGAAGGCCATTGCGCCTTCGGCTCGACCGACGGTTGCGTGATCGCCGAGCGCCTCGCAGAAGCCGCGGACGATCTGGCTGAGGATCACGCCGGAGTTCCCGCGCGCACCCATCAGGGCCGCCCGCGAGATCTCCTTCGCGAACGTCGCGGTGGACTCCGTGGTCGACGTCTCGACCGCCTCCGCGATCGCGCGCACGGACAGGGTCAGGTTGGAGCCGGTATCGCCGTCGGGAACGGGGTACACGTTGAGGTCGTCGATCCTCGCGCGGTTTGCCTCGAGCTGCGCAAGCGCATGGCGCGTGATCTCACGGATCCGGTCGTGACCGTTCATGGCTGCTCCCAGAGCCGGAGCCCGCCCCTGCGGGGGCGGAGGGTTGACGCAGGACGTCTCATGCTGTTCGCCTAGCGTCGTCGATACGCACCTCCACGCGGCTCACCGTGCGACCCGTGTGCCGCTCGACCTCGTAGCTCACTCGCTCACGGACGGCCTCCGCGACCTCCGCGAGGTTGAGGCCGAACTCGACCACGATCTCGATCTCGATCTCGATGCCCTCGGACGAATCCCGCACGTCGACACCGCGGCGCGCGCGTCCGCGCGGCGTCAGCGGCCGCCGCCCGGCCATGTCCACGATCCCGTAGCTTTCGGCCACGATCTCCCACACGAAGCGCTCGAGGGCGGCGCGGGAGATGGAGATCTTCCCGAACGGCGTGTCCTTCAGGAGCAGCGTGTCTCGGCGCACGCCGCGAGGTTAGCGGTCGCCGGGGCGACCCGTGGGCAGGCCTCCCTACCCGGCGTCAGACGGCTTTGACGACCTTGCCGGCCTTGAGGCAGCGCGTGCAGACGTAGTCTCGGGTCGGCTTGCCGTGGAGCACCAGGCGTACCTTCTGCAGGTTCGGCTCGAAGCGCCGCTTGGTGGCGACCATCGAGTGCGAGCGGTTGTTGCCAACCGACGGCTTCTTCCCACAGAGACAGCAGACCCTCGACATGCGGCTGGAGATGGTAGCAGCGAGCGAGCGCGGCGGAGCCCGAGAACGTGCCGCCCGCTCCGACTAGTGCGGCGTCTCACAACGATTCACAGGGAACAATCGTCGTTGTGAGCCGCCGCACCAGATGCTTGCTGCGCGTTGTCGGCCGCCATGCG
>JBJXGY010000225.1:0-7162 GCA_046160185.1 Gaiella sp.
GAGCTCATTTCAGAATGAAGCCTGAGTCGCCAGACCGCGCTGGGCCCGCGCGCTGCGTTGTCCTCGGTCGCGCCAATACCTCCAGTATTGGCGCTCCCTGCGTCCTAGCATCGCCCGCGCCCATCACCCCCTGGCGAGAAGCGTCATTCTGAAATGACCTCTTAGGCTGGTGTGCCGTCGCGCTCATTCGCCGGAGGCCGGTGCGTGCCCGTTGCGCCGGGCGCGGCTGGCCAGCTCCTGTCCACGGACGAGTGCCTGCACCACTGCGTCGATCGCGGTCGTCACCCGCTCCAGCCGTGGTGCCTCCCCCTCCAGCTCGAGCAGTTCCTGTTTCAGGCCGACCGGGAGCTCGAGCCTCGCTGCAAGCGCGAACGCGAGGCCGGCGGTCTCCTCGCCGGTCACCTCGACCTGGGAGCTGGTGAGCTCGCGCAGGCGCGCGAACAGCGCATGAGCGCGTGCTCGCGCCTCGGCCGGCGACTCGGTCTCGGAATCCGCGAACGGCTCCACCTGGGCCGTGTGGAAGCTCCGACCGCCGGTCATCTCGACGATCCGGAAGCGCTCCCGTCCCTCGACGACGATGTTGAGTCGACCGTCCTCGAAGCGCTCCAGCACCTCGACGACCGCCGCCCGGGTGCCGATACGCCGCATCCCCGTGTCGTCAGCCTGGACGAGACCGAACTCGAGCTCCAGTTCGAGGCACTCGTCGATCAGCTCGCGGTAGCGGGGCTCGAAGATGTGCAGCGGCACGAGCTCGGTGGGCAGCAACACCATGTCGAGCGGGAACAGCCCGATCTCCTCCACGCCCGAAGGGTACGTACGATTGTGGCGTGGACGCCGACGCGGTCGAGATCCGGGTGCTGGGCTGCCTGATCGAGAAGCAACGGACAACGCCTGACGTCTATCCGCTGAGCCTCAATTCGCTACGGCTCGCCTGCAACCAGTCGACGAATCGCGACCCTGTAGTGGAGTACGACGAGGGCGTGATCCGACAGGCGCTCGAGCGGCTGGCCCGGCGGGGCTGGACGCGCCTCGCCAGCGGCGCCGGCAGCAGGGCGGCCAAGTACCGCCACTTGTTGGACGACGCGCTGTCCCTCACTCCGTCGGAGATCTCCCTGCTGGCCGTGCTGATGCTCCGTGGGCCACAGACT
The DNA here is from genome assembly GCA_046160185.1 of Gaiella sp. GTDB lineage: Bacteria > Actinomycetota > Thermoleophilia > Gaiellales > Gaiellaceae > Gaiella. The sequence continues at coordinate 1,149 of JBJXGY010000225.1, forward strand.
CCCGGTGAGTTGAAAGGGCGGGTGGAACGGCTGTACCCGTTCTCCTCACTCGAGGAGGTGGACGCAGGGTTGGGGCGGCTGTCCGAACGCGAGCTTGTGGTACGTCTCGAGCGCCGGCCCGGGCAGAAGGAGGAGCGCTGGCAGCAGCTGGTGGGCGCCGGGGGGGCGCCCACGCCTGTCGGTGCGCCCGTGGCAGCCGAGCCGCCACCGGCGGCGGACGATCGGGTGGCGGCGTTGGAGGAGCGCGTTGGGCTGCTCGAGCGGGCGGTCGCGGATCTGGCCGCGCGACTGGCCTGAGCCCCGGGTGCGAGGCACCCGCGGGCTAGGCGCGCACGGCGTGTGGGCGTCAGTCGGGCAGGCGGGCGTCGAGTGACGCCGTGACGGCGTCGCGCACCGGCTCGAGCTCGATCCGGTCGAGCACGTCCTGGAAGAAGCCGCGCACGATCAGGCGCTCGGCCTCGGCGCGGGAGAGCCCGCGCGACATGAGGTAGAAGAGCTGCTCACGGTCGACCTGGCCGAGCGTGGCTCCGTGCGTGCAGCGCACGTCGTTGGCGAGGATCTCGAGGCCGGGGATGGAGTTGGCGACGGCGGTCTTGGCCAGCAGCAGGTTGCGGTTCTCCTGGTACGCGTTCGTGCGCTGCGCGCCTTCCTCGACCCGGATCATGCCGCGCCAGACCGCGTGCGCTCGGTCGCGAAGGGCTCCCTTGAAGGCGAAGTCCGATGTCGTGTCCGGCGCGGCGTGCCGCTGGTACGTGTCGTAGTCGAGGTGCTGCGTACCGTCCGCGAAGTAGGCGCCCGTGACCCGGGATGTCGCGCCGCGGCCGATCAGGTCGTTCTGGATCCATACCTTGCCCTTGCGCGAGCCGAACCCGCCGACGACCCAGTCGAGCTCGGCGTCCCGTCCCACGGTGGCGTGGTTGGACGCGAAGTACCAGGTGTCGTGAGCCAGGCTCTGCAGCGAGACGAGCTCGGCTCGTGCGCCGTCATGCACGACGATCTCGGAGACCGTGTTCACGTACCCCTCGAGCCTTGGGGCCGAGGAGAGATCCTCGATCACCGTGAACCTGCTCCCCGGATCGGCGACCACGAGCAGCCGCCAGAAGAGCCTGGCGGCACCGGTGAGCTTCACGTAGATCGGCTTCTCGACGACGACGTCCGGCGGTACGTGCACGAGCAGCCCGTGCTCCCAGCACGCGGCGTTGTGCGCGCGGAGCTTGTCGTCGGGTAGGACGAGCGTCCCGAGCAACGGGTGTGCATCGTCGAGCGCCTCCAGTCGGATGCCTTCGGGCACACCGGAGATCTCGAGCGAGATCCCGTCGTACGTCACCGTGGCGGCCGCGTCGACGAGCACCGCCTGGCCGGCGGGCGCGGACCCTGCGGGGACAGTTTGGGGCTCGGACCCTATGGGGACAGTCCCCGTTCGGGGACAGTCCCCTGGCGCGGGGAGATCGAGGTCGCGGAGGTCGGTGAAGCGCCAGTGCTCCTCGGACGTGGCCGGCAGCGAAAGCGCCTCGTAGCGCTCGAGAAGATCAGCTCGCATGGGGCGCGTAGCGGCGATGCAGCATGAACTGGTTGCCGTCCGGGTCGTGGAAGATCGCCATGTGGCAGACGCTCGTGTCGAAGACGTCGCCTGCGAACTCGATGCCTTTCGCTTCGAGCGCCTCTTTCGCGGCCTGCACATCGGGCACGCGGAGCGCGATCGGCGCCGAGTGCGGGCCTTTGAACTCCTGCTGGATGTTCGTCGGATCGAGCAGGTAGAGGCTCACGTTCTCACCCAGCTGGAACTCGGGCCAGGTGCTCTGGCCGGGAATCTCCGGCAACCCGAGGGTCTCGCCGTAGAACTGCCGGGACCGCTCGAGATCGGTCACCGGCACAGAGATGAAATCCGTACGCTCGACGGTCAAGCCCATCGTCTTGACTCTCCTTCAGCGGCCCCCCCGGCGTCAGCCGACGGAGCCCTCCATCTGCAGCTGGATGAGACGGTTCATCTCGACTGCGTACTCGAGCGGAAGCTCCTTGGTGATCGGCTCCACAAAGCCGGAGACGATCATCGCGCTCGCCTCCGCCTCGTTGAGGCCACGGCTCATCAGGTAGAAGAGCTGCTCCTCGCCGATCTTGGAGACGGTCGCCTCGTGGCCGATGTCGACGTCGTTCTCGTTGACGTCGATGTACGGGTAGGTGTCGGAGCGGGAGTCCTCGTCCAGGATCAGGGCGTCGCACACGACCTTCGACTTCGACCCGGTCGCGCCCTTGCCGACCTCGAGCAGGCCGCGATACCCGCCGCGCCCGCCGTTCTTGGAGATCGACTTGGAGTTGATCACGCTGGTCGTGTTCTTGGCCACGTGCACGACCTTGCCGCCCGCGTCCTGATGCTGGCCCTTGCCGGCAAAAGCGATCGACAATACCTCTCCGTGTGCTCCTTCGCCCATGAGCCAAATCGCTGGATACTTCATCGTAACTTTCGAACCGAGGTTACCGTCGACCCATTCCATTGTCGCATTCTTCTCGGCGATCGCTCTCTTGGTGACAAGGTTGTAGACGTTGTTCGACCAGTTTTGGATGGTCGTATACCGACACCGTCCGCCTTCCTTGACGATGATCTCGACCACCGCGGAGTGCAGCGAGTCAGAGGAGTAAATAGGAGCGGTGCAACCTTCGACATAGTGCACATAGGCGTTTTCGTCGACGATGATCAATGTGCGCTCGAATTGTCCCATGTTCTCCGCGTTGATGCGGAAGTACGCCTGGAGCGGGAGATCGATGTGCACGCCGGGTGGCACGTAGATGAACGAGCCTCCCGACCACACGGCCGAGTTCAGCGCGGCGAACTTGTTGTCGTTGGCCGGGATGATCGTCGAGAAGTACTGCTTGACGATGTCCTCGTGCTCGCGCAGGGCCGAGTCCATGTCCAGGAAGAGCACGCCTTTCGCCTCGAGGTCCGCCTGCAGCTTGTGGTAGACGACCTCTGACTCGTACTGTGCGCCGACTCCGGCCAGGTACTTCTTCTCGGCCTCGGGGATGCCCAGCTTGTCCCAGGTGTCGAGGATGTCCGCCGGGAGATCCTCCCACTTGTCCACCTGCTTCTCGGTGGGCTTGATGTAATAGAAGATGTTGTCGAAGTCGATGCCGGAGAGGTCGGCGCCCCAGCTCGGCATGGGGCGCGCGTTGAAGTAGTCGAGGCTCTTGTGCCGGAAGGCGCGCATCCACTCGGGCTCCGCCTTGTGCTCGGAGATCGCCTCTACCAGCTCGTGCGAGAGGCCTCGACCCGACTTGAAGAAGTAGTTCGCCGCCTCGTCGCTGTTCGAGAAGCCGTACTGGTACTCAGCACCGATCTCGCGGATGATCTCGTTCTCGTCCTGGATACCTGTGTCGCTCATGCTTCACTCCCTACGCCGGCGGGCAGAAAGGGGTCGTAGCCCTTCTCCTCGAGGGTGAGCGCCAGCTCCGACCCACCAGAGGCGACGATGCGGCCGTCGACGAACACATGCACGTGATCGGGCGTGACGTAGTTCAGGATGCGCTGGTAGTGCGTGATCACGAGAGCGCCCATCCCAGGGCCGACAAGTTCGTTGATCCCACCCGCCACCACGCGGAGGGCGTCGATGTCGAGACCAGAGTCGGTCTCGTCGAGAACCGCGATCTTCGGCTTCAGCATGGCCATCTGCAGGATCTCGATCCGCTTCTTCTCACCGCCGGAGAAGCCGTCGTTGAGATAGCGCTGTGCGAGCTCGCGCGGCACCTTCAGATGCTCCATCGCGGCGAGCAGCTCGGTTCGGAACTCCTTGACCGCGATCGGGTCGTCCTCGCCGCCGTTCGCGACCTTCCGGCGCGCGTTGATCGCGCTGCGCAGGAAGCTGGTGACGGTGACGCCGGGAATCGCATGCGGGTACTGAAATGCGAGGAAAAGCCCGTGATGAGCTCGCTCGTCCGCCTCCAGCTCCACCAGGTCGACGCCGTCGAACAGGATCTGACCCTCGGTGATCGTGTAGGCCGGATGGCCGGCCAGCGCGTAGGCGAGCGTGGACTTGCCGGAGCCGTTCGGCCCCATGATCGCATGCTTCTCGCCAAGGTCGACGGCGAGATCGACGCCTTTGACGATCTCGGTACCGTCCTCGATCGTCACGTGCAAGTTCTTGATTTCGAGCAGTGCCACTACGCTGTCCTCTCCTCCTGTCGCGGGAAAGAGGGGCCGCGAGTCGCTCGGACGAGCCCAGGCCCGTACCCCGTCTGCTTAGGGTACCCGGTCCGGGCCACTCCGCGGAGCATCTGTGCGGTCGCCGTCAGTCGGGCGCGGGCGCCTCCCGCGCGCAGACGAGGGCCGTAACGGTCTCGTTGACGGGCGCCTGCAGGCCGTGAGCCCTGGCCACCACCGGAATCGAGCCGTTGATCACGGCGATCTCGGTGGGCCGGCCGGCCTCCAGGTCGAGGAGCACCGACGGCTTGGCGCCGGGCATGCGCTCGCCGAAGGCCCGCGCCCAGGCCACGGGATCGTCGAAGCCGAAGCGCACGCCGGCGCTACGACCCGCGGTGTACGCCTCCGACGCGCAGTCCGCGGCCACCGACCAGGCGTGCGGATCGTCGAGCACGCCGCGGATCGGTCGTCCCAGCAACGCGCACGGCCCGCTGAACGCGCAGTTGCAGACGAGCTTCTCCCAGATCAGCCTCGGCAGGTCGTCCTCCGCCTCGGCCGGGAAGCCCGCCGCCCGCCACACGTCGGCCACCCGCCGTGTCCTCGCGCTCGTCCCGGAGGCTCGCTCGCCGATCCGGATCACCCCGAGGTGGTGATGGTGCGCGTGACCTGGACCGGCGATCGACGCGCCGAAGGCCGAGGCGACGCCTGCGATCGTCCGCTCCTCGCCGACCACGCCCGCAACGACGGCGTCCGAGCCCAGCCCGTTCTGAATCGTCAGGACGGTCGTCCCGGGTCCCAGGAGCGGCAGCGCCGATCGCGCCGCCTCCGCGACGTGGCGAGCCTTGGTGGCGATCACCACGAGCTCGACCGGGCCCAGACCCTCGACCGTGGCGACCGCTTCGAGGCGGACCGTGCGATCGCCGCTGGCACCTTCCACCCGCAGCCCATGCTCGGCGATGGCGGCGACGTGCTCGACCCATGGATCGACGACCACCACGTCGTTCCCCGCGGCACTCAGCAACCCGGCGTAGACCGAGCCCATCGCCCCCGCCCCGATCACCGCGATCCGCATCGGGGCCAAGTCTCCCATGCGCATTGTGGAATGCGTCCTGCTACCGGTGTAGATTCGCCTCACCTCATGATCAGATGCCTCATCGCGGACGACCATCCGGCGATCCTCGCAGCGGCAGGTGATGCGTTCGAGCGGGCAGGGCTGGACGTCGTGGCACGTGCGCGCGGCGGCCGGGAGGCGATGGCCGAGATCGAGAAGCACAAGCCGGACGTCGCCGTGGTCGACGACCTCATGCCCGACGTCCGCGGCACCGAGGTGGCGCGTGCCGCCGCGAAGTCGTCGCCTGCGACCGCGGTGCTTGTCTACACCGCGTTCAGCCAGCGCGCCCTCCTGATCGAAGCGCTCGACGCGGGGGCCCGCGGGTTCGTGCTCAAGGACGGGCCGCTCGAGGAGCTCGTGCGTGCCATCAGAGTCGTGGCGCAGGGCGGTACGTACGTCGACCCGACCCTTGCTGCGACGCTCGCCTCGTCGTCCGCGGATCGGGTGCCGTCGCTGACGCCCCGTGAACGCCAGGTGCTGCGCCTCCTCGCAGACGGGATGCGAAACGAGCAGATCGGCAAGGAGCTCTTCATCTCGCCCGACACGGTTCGCACGCACATCCGCAAGGCAATGGACAAGCTCCAGGCCGACACCCGCACCCAGGCGGTCGCCACCGCGCTCCGCCAGTCGCTGATCGCGTGAGGCGGCCTGTGCTTGCCCCCAGAGCCGGCATCCGCTCTCGCGGATCCCGGCTCGGGAAAACCCCTGTTCTTGCCCCCAGACCCGGTATCCGCTCTCGCGGATCCCGGCTCGGGAAAACCCCTGTGCTTG
>JBJXGY010000226.1:0-4087 GCA_046160185.1 Gaiella sp.
GCGGGAAGTTGCCGAGCAGCTCGCCGTTCACCGTGTCGATCTCCTCGGCGATCAGCCCGAGGTCGTTGGCGAACGACACCAGCTGGTCGAAGAGCGCCTCCGCCCGCTCGAGCTCTCCCGCCTGCGCGAGACACGAGACGAGCCAGAAGGAGCAGATCACGAACGTGCCTTCCTCGCCGTGCAGACCGTCGGCGTTCAGACCCTCGTCGTTCAGGTACCGCAGCACCATCCCGTCCTGCGTCAGCTCGGAGGCGATCGCCTCGATCGTCGAGCGCATGCGTGGATCGGTCGCGGGGAGGAACCCCACGAGCGGCATCAGGAGCTGCGCCGCATCGAGCTCGTCCGCGTCGAACGACTGCGCGAACGCCTGCTTGCGCTCGCTCCAGCCGCGAGTGAGGATCGCCTCGCGGATCTCGTCCCGCTCGGCCGTCCAGGTCTCGACCCGGGCAAACTGGCCGAGCACGGGCGCGAGCTTCACGGCGCGGTCGAGCGCCGTCCAGCAGAGAACCTTGGAGGAGAGATGGTGGCGCGGGTCGCCGCGCATCTCCCACATGCCGCTGTCCTTCTCGCGCCAGCGCCGGGCTGCGGTGTCGGCGAGATCCGCCGCGAATCGCTGGATCTCGGGATGTAGCTCTCCGAGCTGCTCGTGGTAGAGGTGGAGCGCGTCGAGCAGCTCGCCGTACACGTCGAGCTGGGTCTGATCCCAGGCGCCGTTGCCGATGCGCACAGGCCCCGAGTCGCGCCAGCCGCGCAGGTGCGGGAGCGTCCGCTCGGCGAGGTCGTGCTCGCCGCCGATCCCGTACATGATCTGCAGCGGGTGCTCGTCGCCCGCACCGCCGCCTGCGGCGGAGGTCATGAACGAGATGAACTCGCCGGCCTCGTCCGGACAGGAGCCGATGTAGAGCGCCCGCATGGTCAAGCTCGCGTCGCGGATCCAGGAATAGCGGTAGTCCCAGTTGCGCTCACCGCCGACCGTTTCCGGGAGCGAGGTCGTGGGTGCCGCCACGATTGCGCCCGTTGGACGATAGGTGAGTCCCTGGAGCACGCGAGCGGAGATCCTGACGGGCTCGCGATGCGCGCCGTCGTAGATGGAGTGCTCGGCTTCCCAGGAGCGCCAGGTCTCGATCGTGTCGTCGACGCGGGCCGCCACCTGGCTGGGCGAGGTCGGCACCGGTGCCGTTCTCGACTCGGGCGAGATCCAGCGGAGCGCGAACCCGACGGTCTCCCCGGCGGCGACCGCGAACGTTGCGCTCATCGTCCCGTCCTCGAGCTCGACCGGAACGCCGGCGCGAACCGCAACCTGGTTCGGTCCGCCAAAGGTTCGGCCGCCGTCCTCGGTGGCCCGGAACAGAGGCCGCACGAGCCCGTACTCGGGCCGGGGTGCGAGCTCGAGCGCCAGCTCCACCGTGCCCGTGATCCCCTCGACCGAGCGGACGAGCTCGTGCGGGGCGTCGAGGCCGATGTCGTGGCCGCGCTGGCCCTCGGCGAACGCGAGCGCGTCGCGCAACCTGACCGAGCCTGTCTCCGTCGTGAAGACCGTCTCGAGCACGAGCGAGCCATCCGCGTACCGGCGCTCGCTGGTGTACTGGGCGACCGGCTCGATCGACCAGTGCCCGGCCTCTGGGTCGAGGATCGCGCCAAAGACACTCGGGCTGTCGAACCGGGGCAGGCAGAGCCAGTCGATCGAGCCGTCGCGACCGACGATCGCGGCGGAGTTGCAGTCGGACAGGAGTCCGTACGAGGCGATGGGCTTCGAGGTTCGGCGCCCTGTGCGGGCGGCGGTTGTCTCCGGGGCTGCGGTCATGGTTGTGTCTCCATTCGGTTCGGCGGGTTACTCACTCTGTCCCCGTGCAGCCGCCTGCGTTACGCGTGGACCGGCTCGCGCCCGCGTCGCTTCGGCTGCTGCTTCGCGAGCCAGGTGGCCCGGGCCTCGGGGGTCGTCGGATCGAAGTCCGGAGTGAAGCGGGGCAGGATCTCTCCGAGGTCCTGCCAGAGCTGATGTGACGACGGCCGGCCCCAGTACCAGTACCCGACGTAGACCTTCTCGATCCGCAGGCCGGGCGAAAGGATGACCGTGTGCGGAACGGTCGCATCGTGGTGGAGGTCGGTGTACTCGCGAATGTCGAGCGCGCGCTGGAGCTCGAGCTTCTCGTCGGCGAGGAACGTCCAGCGTGCCCCGGTCGACAGTTTCAGCTTCGAGACGTCGTGAAGCGTGTTCGGGAGGATGGTCACGAGCTTCGTGAACGCGACCGCCGCCCACTCGTCGAACCGCAGGAGCTCCCGCTGGTGCGTTCGCTCGCGCGGGCAGTGCTCGCCGCGGCCGAGGCAGACGACGAGCACGTCCGAGCCCTGCAGCTCGGAGAGCCGGTGCAGCGCACCCTCCTCGTCGGGCAGCCGGACGTCGGGGAACGTGTCGCCGATGGAGAGATTCTTGAGCATGGTTCCTCCTAGAGGCTCGAGATGACAGCGAGGCGAGTGCCTGGGATGCGCGTTCGCAGCCGGTAGACGCTCGTCTCGGCGGTGATGTAGAGGGTGCGGGCGTCCGCATCGCCCCAGGCGAGGTTGTGGGGGCTCTCGGGCAGACGCAACAGGCCGAGGCGCTCACCTTCGGGTGAGATCAGCCAGAGCCCGCCGGGGCCGCAGACGTAGAGGTTCCCCTCTGTGTCGACCTTGATCCCGTCGATCGCTTCCTCGCCCGGTTCGCCGGTCAGGTCGACGAGCACCGTCGGGTTCGAGGCGGCGCCGTCCCGGTCGAGGTCGAACCGCAGGACGGCGATGTAGGCGGGATCCCAATTGCCGACGTAAAGGTGACTCTCGTCGGGCGAGAGAGCGATGCCGTTCGGGCCCTCGAGCTGGTCGGTGACGAGCGAGACGACGCCGTCGCTGACCCGGTAGACGCCGCTGAACGGCAGCTCCTTGGCTGGGTCCCCGAACACGCCGGGGAGCCCGAACGGCGGATCGGTGAAGTACAGCGTGCCGTCGGAGCGGAAGACGAGGTCGTTGGGGCTGTTGAGGCGCTTGCCGTCGTACCGGTCGGCGAGGACCGTTGTGTCGCCGTGCGGGTTGACGCGGATCACGCGACGGTTCCCGTGCTGGCAGATCGCCAGGCGGCCCTCAGGGTCGTAGGCGAGGCCGTTCGATCCGGGCTGGTGGTAGCGGCCGATGTCGACGCCGCTGTAGCCGCTCTTCGAGCGGAACACGCTGACGGCGCCCTCGGGTGCCCAGCGGTAGATCGCGTTCGTGTTCGGAGAGCTGAAGAGGAGCGACCCGTCGGGTGCCCACAGCGGGCCCTCGGTGAACTCGAACCCACCTGCGACGCGCTCGAGGCGCGCCTCCGCGGGAATCAGGCCGCCGCCGTCCCCGTCGAGCGCGAACGGTGCCTCCTCCGCGACCCGTGCCCGGTCGGGCGCGTAGAGGTCGAGGGTGGCGGAGCGCAGCCAGATGTAGTTCCGGGGGGAAGCGGAGATCGGGCCGTTGATCCCGAAGACCGCGATCTGAAAGCGGTCGCCGGGCCGAGCGTCGTTCGTGAGGAGAACGCGATTCGGGGCGTTGAAGCCGCCGACGACCGAGCCGCCGTTCTGGCCCAGGCGCACCTGAAGTCCGCCGTTGACCCACACCTCGGCGTAGTCGTCGACGACGACCTCGAAGACGACGGTCGCGCCGGTCGGGTCGAAGTCACCGACCCGCTCCGGGATCGTGACCCCGATTCGGTACCAGTTGAAGCAGACCCGCCCGTTCGCGAGCCTGAGCATCGTCTCCTCCGGCTCGAGCTCGCGCCAGGTGGAGTCGTCGTAATCGGCGTCCTCCGCATGCGGGAGCACGTCGAAGGTGCGGTTGGGAACGAGGCCGGGCCCGAGGGGATCGTCGGGGTGCCCGAGCTCGACGAAGTCGATCTGCTCGACCGTCGCGTCCGCATAGCGCCACCGCCCCCCGACGAGTGCCGCGCCCTCAGGTGTCTGGAGATCGATCACGGCATCGGGGCGGCCGGGCAGGAGCTCGGACGGACCGGAGATGGGTGCGGCAGGGATGCGCTGCTCGATGGCGGCCATCTCAGGCCTCGACCTTGACCACGAAGTAGAGGAAGGGG
>JBJXGY010000227.1:0-3298 GCA_046160185.1 Gaiella sp.
CTCCTTAGGGAGACCACCAGCTTCTCAGGCGCTCGGCCTGTAGGCCTTGAGGGTGGTCCCGCGGACACCGAACTGCTGTGCCGCGCCAGGTGTCCTCGGAGGCGGAGCGCGCGTAGGTGTCGACCAGTTGGCCGGTCCGATTCGCTCGAAGCCCGTGACGCTCGAGAAGTTCCTCGGGAGCCCTCAGTCGAGACGTGCTTCGGCGAGCGGTCTGTTCGGGTTCTTGCGTATATGCTCCTGCCGCTCGTTCCCGCGAACAAGGAGGCGGCCGTGCCGATCGTTCTCGTCCATGAGGGCATCACCCAGGAGCAGTACGAGGAGTCGATACGAAAGCTCACGGGGGGCAGCAGCCGCATGACGTCCGCCGCCGAATGGCCCGTGCCGGGCCTGCTCGCACACATCGCGGGGCAGGGTGACAAGGGCTTTCGCGTGGTCGATGTCTGGGAGTCGCAGGAGGCTGTCGATCGCTTCGCAGCCGAACTCGTCCCGGTACTCCAGGCAGTCGGCGTTGAAGGCAGGCCGGAGATCTACGAGGCACACACCTTCGTATCCAGCTAAGAGAGGCCGGTGACGACGAGCCCGGCCGGCTGGTGGGCGAGCGCGTCCGTCCGACCGGCCCGGGTCGACTGTCCGCGAGATGTTCGACTCGCTCGGGCCGTTCCTGAGCGAGAAGGCCAAGCAGATCCGGGCTCGTTCGAGGAGTGCGGGCTTCCCGCTGCCGCCGCCAGCGTGAGCTCGATATCGAGCGGCCTCTCCCCGACCATGGCAGCCCGGAGCTGATCGGCGCGGCGGTTTACGCCGAAACGTCGATAGACGCGACCCGTGACTACCCACGACCGCAGCCCCCGTCAGCCGCGACATCTGCAAGCCGACGGGCGTCGGCTAACGTCGTGTCTGTGGGAAGACCGGTGATTTTCGTGGTCGATGAGCCCGGGGCGCTCGGCGGCCTCGAACGGGAGCTTCTCGAGCGGTACAGCCGGCATTACCGAATCGAGTCCACGGCGTCGCCGGATGAGGCGCGTCGTCGGCTCGAAGCGCTGGCAGGCGCCGAGGAGGAGGTCGCCGTCGTCCTTGCCGGCCACCGGCTCGACGGGCTGTCGGGCAGCGAGGTGCTCGACGTCGCGCGACGCCACCACCCACACTCCAGGCGCGCGCTGCTGATCGCATGGGGCGAGTGGGGCGACCGCAAGACCGGGCAGGAGATCTTTCGCGGCTTCTCCGACGGGCGGATCGACAACTTCTTATCCCGTCCGTCGGAGCCGCCGGACGAGGTGTTCCACCACACCGTCTCGGGGCTACTGAGCGAGTGGGCGGAGGCGCGGCGTTCGCTGCCGTACACCGTCCAGGTGGTCGGCGAATCCTGGTCCGGGCGCGCGTACGAACTCAGGGCGGCGCTCGAGCGCTGCGCGATACCGCACTCGTTCTGTCTGGCGGACTCCGAGGAGGGCCGCTCCCTTGTCGCGCAGGCCGGGGACGACATAGAGCTGCCGCTCCTCGTGCTGCCAGACGGCGGAATCCTTCGCAATCCAACCAACGCTGAGCTTGCGCTTGCGGCCGGCGGGCCAGTCGATCTTCTTCGAACGGAGTTCGACGTAATCATCGTCGGTGCCGGCCCGGCCGGGCTCTCCGCAGCTGTCTACGGCGCATCCGAAGGCTTCAGCACGCTGGTCATCGACGAGGGCGGTATCGGTGGCCAAGCCACCTCCAGCTCACTCATCCGCAACTACCTCGGTTTCCCCCACGGAGTCAGCGGGCGTCGCCTCGCGCAAAGCGCATACGGGCAGGCGTGGGTGTTCGGCGCGAACTTTCTCTTCATGCACCGCGTCACACAGCTGCGCCGCGAAGGCGATGAGCTCGCGGTGGCACTTCCAGACGGTCGCATCGTCCGCACCCGCGCCGTCATCCTGGCGGCGGGAGCGACGTACCGCCGCCTCGCCGTGCCGGAGCTTGAAGCACTCAACGGTGCGGGTGTCTTCTACGGTGGTGCAGCATCGGAAGCGCCAGCTGTCACCGGGAAGGACGTCTACATCCTCGGAGGAGCGAACTCGGCCGGCCAGGCAGCGCTGCACCTCGCGCGATACGCAAGGAGCGTCACGATCGTGATTCGAGCACCGTCGCTCGATGCTGGGATGTCGAGCTATCTCGTGCGCGAGGTCGAGGCCACGCCGAACGTGGACGTCCGGGTCGAGACCGAAGTCATCGGAGGCGGCGGTGACGGCCACCTCGAGCACCTCGTGCTGGCCGATAGAGGCAAGGACACCACGACGACCGTGAACGCCGACGCGCTGTTCATCATGATCGGCGCCAGCCCGAACACCGGCTGGCTCCCCTCTGATGTGCAGCGCGATGACGACGGCTTTGTCCTCACCGGTTCGGACGTCGTCCGTCACGGAGGCTGGCCGCTCGACCGTGCCCCGTTCACCCTCGAGACGAGCATGCCGCGCGTCTTTGCCGCCGGCGACGTCAGACAAGCATCGGTCAAACGTGTCGCATCCGCCGTCGGCGAGGGTTCGGTCGCAATCCAGCTGCTCCACTCGCTCTTCGAGCTCGAGCACCTCCACCCCCGCGGCCGACCCGACCAACCCGATTCCTGGGTCGACAACTGATCGCATCTGCTCGCCCAGTCGATCAGGCGTGGTGTCGCGGAACGCAGTGCGTCACCGTACTCGGTGTCGACCGCCCGACGGTGCGACCCACGGGGTGACGCGCCATGCGTACGCGTGCCGCAAGACCGATCGGGCGACCCTGCCGACGCAGGACGAAGCGTCAGGCCTCTGGTCGCACGACGGAGTACCGCATCGCCGCGAAGTCGCCGTTTCGGGCGAGCTCCTCGAGCCGTAGCTCGACCCTGCGTGACATGAGCGGCGCGCCGGCGCCCAGCGTCACCGGCGCGATGTACACGATCACCTCGTCCAGCAGCCCCGCGTCGGCGAACTGGCCTGCGAGGTCACCCCCGCCGACGATCCAGACGTTCCGCCCGCCCGCGACCGCGAGCATCTCCTTGTGTACCCCCGCGACGTCCCCGCTCACGAACTCGACCCGCGCGCCGGGCACGACGCGAAGCTCCCGGTTCGTGAAGACCCAGCACGGGACGTCGTACGGCCACTTCCACTCGGCAGGCTCTTTGCCCGCAGACTCGTGGCCGAGGATCCAATCGTAGGTCGACGATCCCATCGCCAGCGCGCCGACGCCCGCGATGAACTCGTTGTAGTTGAGCGGCCCTTCCCGGTCCTGATCTCGGGTGAACAGCCAATCGAGCGAGTGGTTCGAGTCCGCGATGAAGCCGTCGAGCGTGGTC
>JBJXGY010000228.1:0-17476 GCA_046160185.1 Gaiella sp.
GCTACCTAACGCTCCCTGCGATACGCCTCGTGCGGGCTCCGCCCCTCGAGCCCCGCTTCAGCGGGGCTTCCTCACCCCGCACACCCGGCGGACAAGCCACGCTGAAGCGCGGCTCCAGACACCGCCCAGGTTGCCAGACCCGCCGCGTCGGGCGCGGCGCGCGCGACCCAACCCGCGCAGCTAACTCAGCGCGTCGGCGCCCGCCACGATCTCCAGGATCTCCTGGGTGATCGCGGCCTGGCGGGCACGGTTCATCTGCAGTGTCAGCCGGTCGATGAGCTCGCCGGCGTTCTTCGACGCGTTGCGCATGGCGGTCATGCGCGCACCCTGCTCCGAAGCGGCAGAGTCGAGAAGCGCGCGGTACACCTGGGTCTCGAGGTAGACGGGCAGCAGCTTCGAGAGGATCTCCTCGGGCTCCGGCTCGTAGATGAAGTCGCCGCGCAGCGCGTCGTCGCGACGCTCCTCCTCGTCGGTCTCCACGATGTCGGCGGAGATCGGGAGGATGTCCTGCTCCGTGACCGTCTGCGTCAGCGCCGAGACGAAGCTGTTGTAGACCAGGACGACGCGGTCGACCCCACCCTCCGTGTACAGCTCGGCCACCTTGTGCGCGATCGCCTGTGCGTCTCCGTACTGTGGGCTGTCGGTGAACCCGACGTACGCGCTCGTCAGTTCGCGACCGCGGAAGGTGAGCGTGGACCGCCCTTTCTTGCCCACCGCGACCCACTGCACTTTCTTGCCGTCCGCCAGCAGCTGGCGCTCGAGGGCCAGCGAGCGGCGAAGCACTTGCGTGTTGAAGGCTCCCGCGAGCCCGCGATCGCCCGTGAGCGGCACGATCGCGACCGTCTCCACCGTCTCTCGCGGCTGCAGCAGCGGCAGCCCGCGCACCGAGCCGGCGGCCCTGCCCACCCCGGCGATGAGCTCGTTCATCGTCTCCGCGTACGGCTTCACGGCCTCGATGCGCACCTGGGCCCGACGCAGCTTGGCAGCGGCGACGAGCTCCATGGCGCGCGTGATCTTCCGCGTGTTGCGGACGGAGCGGATACGCCGCTTGAGATCCTGGACGGAGGCCATCTACTGGGGCGAACTCAGCCGACCAGGCCCTTGTCTTCGGCCACCGCGAACCCGGCCACGAACTTCTCGAGCGCGCTCTTGAGCTTGTCCACCGTGTCGTCGGCGAGATCGTTCGACTCGCGGATGGCGGGGTAGATGGAGCCCTCCGAGCGCAACGTCTCGCGCAACTCGTCCTGAAAGCGCGGCACCTGCGGCACGGGGATCGTGTCGAGGTAGCCATGGATCCCGGCGTAGATGGCGACGACCTGCTCCTCCATCGGCCACGGCTGGTACTGCGGCTGGTTGAGCGTGGCCACCATCCGTTCGCCGCGGCCCAGCGCCTGCTGGGTCGAGGCGTCCAACTCGGAGCCGAACTGCGAGAACGCCTCGAGCTCGCGGTACTGCGCGAGGTCGAGGCGGAGACGACCGGCGACCTTCTTCATCGCCTTCGTCTGTGCGTTCCCGCCGACCCGCGACACGGAGATGCCGACGTTGATGGCCGGGCGCACGCCCGAGTAGAAGAGCGACGACTCCAGGAAGATCTGCCCGTCGGTGATGGAGATGACGTTGGTCGGGATGTAGGCCGACACGTCGCCGGCCTGCGTCTCGATCACCGGCAGCGCCGTGAGAGAGCCGGCGCCCAGCGCGTCGTTCACCTTGCAGGCCCGCTCGAGCAGCCGGGAGTGGAGGTAGAAGACGTCGCCGGGGAAGGCCTCGCGGCCCGGCGGGCGGCGCAGCAGGAGCGACAGCTGACGGTACGCGTCGGCGTGCTTGGTGAGGTCGTCGTAGATGACGAGCGCATGGCGGCCGCTGTAGAGGAAGTGCTCGCCGATGGCGGCGCCTGCGAACGGGGCCATCCACTTGATCGGAGCCGCCTCCTGGGCGGGCGCGGAGATGATCACGGTGTAGTCCATGGCGCCGGCATCGCGCAGCTTCTCGAACACCTGCGCCACTGTCGAGGCCTTCTGGCCGACGGCGACGTAGACGCAGATCACGTCACCGCCCCGCTGGTTGATGATCGTGTCGACCGCAACGGCGGTCTTGCCGGTGCCGCGGTCGCCGATGATCAGCTCGCGCTGGCCGCGGCCGATCGGGATCATCGAGTCGATAGACTTGAGTCCGGTCTGCAGCGGCTCGTGCACGGGCTTGCGCTGGACGACACCTGGGGCCTTGAACTCCAGGGGGCGGGACCCGGTCGTCTCGATCGGGCCTTGACCGTCGAGCGGGTTGCCCAGGGGGTCGATCACGCGGCCGAGCATCGCGTCGCCGACCGGGATGCTCATCACCTGGCCGGTGCGCCGGACGGGCTCGCCCTCGTTGACGTTCTGCCACTCGCCGAAGAGCGCGCAGCCGACGTTGTCCTCCTCCAGGTTGAAGGCGATGCCGACCACGCCGTGCTCGAACTCGAGCCGCTCCAGCGACACGCAGTTCTCCAGGCCGTACACGCGCGCAATGCCGTCGCCGAGCTGCAGGACGGTGCCGACCTCGCTGAGGTCGGTCTCGACGTCGTACTGCTCGATCCGCTGCTTCAGGATCGAGGTGATCTCTTCGGGGCGTAGCTTCACGTCTGGCTCCTTGTTCAGTTCCGGGCCGCAAGCGAGCGGCGGAGTCCTTCGAGGCGGCCGCGCACGCTGGCGTCCACGCGCAGCGAGCCGGCCTGGAGGATCATCCCGCCGATCAGGCTCGGATCCACGTTGCGGGTGGCCTCGACCTGGCGGCCGGAAGCCTTCTCGATGTTCTTGACGATGGCGGCGGCCTCGCCGTCCGACAGCTCGTGGGCGGTGGTGAGCTCGACCTTGACGCGACCCTCGGCGCGATCCACGAGCGTCTCGAACTCTTCCGAGATGCCCCGCAGCTGGCCGGCCCTGCCCTTCTCCGCGATCAGCTTGAGGAAGTTGAGGACGACCGGGTCGGCACCCTCCGCGATCTGGGCCAGTACCTCGGCCTTCGCGCCGGGGTCGAGTTGGGGGTTGGAGAGGAAGCCCTCCAGCTCCGGGGTGGCGTCGAGCGCGTCCGCGAGCTGCCCGATCTCGTCGCGGACGCGCGGGACGATGCCCCCGGCCTGCGCCGCCTGGAAGAGTGCTCCGGCGTACATGCGGTGTGCGACGGCCATGACTAGTGCTCCGTTCCGTGAGTCCGTTGCCGCTCTGCGGAGTGGCCAGGTGTGATCTGGTGGTGCACGGTGCCCGCGCGCGTGCTGGTAGCACGTGTGCGTGTGCCGGGTGCCGCCAGGCGCGGCTGGACGCCCGAAGAGTCCAAGGGAATTGCGGAACGGAGCATCAGTTCTTGCTGCCGCCTTCGAGTGCGGAGAAGTCGAGACCGGCGATCGCCTCGTCGATGAGGCGGCGCTGGTCGTCGCCGGTCAGCACCTTGCCGACGACGCGCTGGGTCGCGTCCACCGTGAGGTTCGCGACCTCACCGCGGATCTGGTCGAGCGAGCGTGCCGTCTCGGCCTCGATCTGCTTCTTCGTGTCCTCCAGCCGGCGCTGGCGCTCCACCTCCGCCTCTTCCTTGGCGCGGGCGATCTGAGCGTCCGCGACCTTGCGGGCCTCCGCCAGGATGCCGGCCGACTCGTTCTTCGCCTCGGCCAGGATCGCGCGGTTCTGCTCCAGCAGCTCGCGAGCCTCGATCCGCGCGTTGTCCGCCTCCGCGACAGCGCTCGCGATCCGTTCGCGACGGGTGTCGATCGTCTTCTGGATGGGGCCGAACGCGTACTTCCTGAGCACGAAGAACGTGATCGCGAACGCAATCAAGGTCCAGACCATGAGGCCCGGGACGACGTCGATCAGCCCCCCGGACTCCTCCTCTGTCGCTGCCAGCAGAAACCAGCTCATCGGCTCAGATGAGGACGTAGGCGAGCAGGCCGCCGATCAGGCCGTAGAAGACGACGGCCTCGGTGAGGGCGAAGCCGAGCCACTGGATGCCGGAGAGCTCACCCTTGAGCTCGGGCTGGCGGGCCACGGCCTGGATCATCGAGCCGAAGATGTTGCCGATGCCGATGCCGGCGCCGAGCGAGCCGAGGCCGATGCCGAGCGCCAGGGCGATCGCCTTGCCGGCGTCGGCGACGTTGCCGTCGAGGGCGGCAACAAACGAGAGTGCGGACATGGTGCGGTGTGCCTCCTTGAGGGTTGGTGCTATCTAGTGCTCCGGCTCGATGGCCGAGCCGATGTAGATGGCGGAAAGGGCGGCGAAGATGTACGCCTGGATCGAGACCACGATCACGACCTCGAACAGGTAGAAGGCGGTCGCAGCAGGCACGGCGACCACGGCGAGCAAGAGGTTCTCGAGCACGAAGATCAGCCCGATGAACGTGAGGATGAGCATGTGGCCTGCCAGCATGTTCGCGAAGAGACGGATCGAGAGGCTGATCAGGCGCATGAACTGGCCGAGGATCTCGAGCGGCACGATCAGGGGGTACATGACCTTGGGCACGTCCGGGATCCAGCTCTTGAAGTACCTCACCGGCCCGTTGGCGCGGATTCCCTCGATGTGCGTGAACACGAACGTCATCAACGCGAGCGCAAGCGTCACGGACAGCGTCGAGGTTGCGGCGAAGATGCCGAGTGTCGGCAGCCCGTGCCATTTCTCGTCGGAGAGCGGCAGCGGGATGAAGCCGAGCATGTTCACGACCCAGATGAAGAGCATCAGGGTGGCCACGTAGGGGAACCAGCGGCCGATCGCCTTCGTGGGCAGGCCCTGCTCCGCGACCTGCACCTGGGCGATCTCGTAGACCATCTCGCCGAGCGCCTGCTTGCGCCCGGGTTCGCGTCCCACCTTGACCCGCATCAGGACGATCCCGATCAGACACGTGAGGAGCGCGCCGAGCAGCAGGTACGCGACCGCCTTGTTCATCGACATGTCGAGCGGGCCGAGCTTCAACTCGGGGCCCCAGGTGTGGAGGTTCCATTCGATCGACGGATCGAACTTCTCCTCCTCGACAGGAGCCGCTTCCTGGGCCAGCGCCAGCGAGGGAAGCGCCAGGAAGAGGGTGGTCGCAAGGAGGGAGGCGCGGCGGATCACGCCTTCACCTCCTTGCCCGGATGAGCAAAGAAGCCGGCGAGCGACGCCGCGAGCTCGAGGGTGTATGCGAGCGCGTAGACGAGCGCAGCCGTGATGCCGACGCGCTCGTCGGCGATCGTGACCGCCACGAGCGGTACGCCGACGAGAAGCGCCCTGAAGCTGGTTCCGATCCCTCGCATGCTTGCCGCGGCGAGGTTACCGGTGTCGAGCGGCAGACGCGCCAGTACCGCGGCCAGCACCTGCCCTGCCGCCCACAGGACGGCGGCGAGCGCCCAGCCCTTGACGGGCCAGCCGGCGACGAGCACGACCGGAAGGGCGAGCGCGATCACGAGGCCACCGGCAACCACGGCAGCGAAGCGGCCTGGCACTGGGCGGGGATTGGTGAAGAGCCGCGGCAGCGGCTTCTCGTCGGCGTCGGAGCTCATGCTCGCCCCCACAACACGAGACGGTGGGTCGACACCGGGCGTCTCATGCTCGGCTCCGCCCGAACGTGCGGTACACCAGGCCGACCGCAAGCGGGATGCCGGCGATGGCGCCGATCAGCAGGCCGAGGCCGAGACCACCGGCCAGCCACCCGACGAGTGCACCTACCCCCATCGACGCCGCGAGCGTGCCGAGGAGCAGCCCCGACGCACCGGCCAGTGAGGCAGACGAGGACGGGGTCGCAGCTGCGGCCATGCGCCCCGCAGGATAGCACCTGCTTTGTGACACCGAGAACCCTGATGTACGCAGGGGTTCTCCCAGGGTTTGTTACACCAGCTGTACTTCAAGCGGTGCGGCGGTCCTGCTGCGTCGACTCCCCCACCCGCCGGCGCACCTTCGGGTTGGCGAGCTTGACGATCTCCAGCAGGTACACGATGTACACCGAGTAGGCCAGCGCGCCGAGCGCGATCACGAGCACGGCGGCCGTCTCCGCGGCGTGCCAGCGGCCACCCTCGCGGAAGGGAATGAAGCGAGTGGCCAGGGCGGCCGCCCCGAGGGTCGCCGTCCACCCCCACATCGTCAGTGCAGCACGGCGCTGGGAGAATCCGATGTCCATGAACCGGTGGTGCAAGTGGGAGCGGTCGGGTGCGCTGATCGGGCGCCGGTACTTGAGTCGCTTGGCGACGACGAACGAGGTGTCCACGATCGGCACCGCGAGCACGAGCAGCGGCAGGAAGAGCACGACCGTCGACGCGGTCTTCAGCAGCCCCGCCACCGCCACCGAGGCGAGCGTGAACCCGAGCACCAGCGCGCCCGAATCGCCCATGAAGATCCGGGCCGGGAAGAAGTTGTGGCGCAGGAAGCCGAGGCACGCGCCGGCGACGACCGCGGACAGCACGGCCGCGTCGACCTTGCCGAGCGACAACGCGATCACCGAGAACGTGAGACCGGCGATGCCGCAGACACCAGCAGCGAGGCCGTCCATGCCGTCCAGGAAGTTGACCATGTTCATCACGGCGACGACCCAGATCACGGTGAGCGGCACGCCGACCCATACGGGCAGATCGACGGCGCCGAGAAACGGGAACGTGAAGTGGTCGACCCAGGTGCCGAACGCCGTCGGAATCGAGGCCGCCGCGATCTGACCCGCCAGCTTGGGCAGCGGCTCGAGACCGGTGAAGTCGTCGATCGCGCCGACCACGCAGGCGACGGCGGCGCCGAGCAGCACCCCGCGCATTTCCCCGGCGAGGTCGAGAAACGCCAGTGCAGGCACGATGATCCCCAGGAAGATGGCCAGGCCGCCGAGCCGCGGGATGGGCCTGCGGTTGACCCGCCGGCCTCCCGGCTCGTCGACAACCCCGAGGAGCCGCGCCATCCCCCCTACTGCGGGCGTCAGCAGCACGACCACGACGAGCGCGACAACCAACCCGTAGAGCACTTCGGGGTTCGCGCGCAGGTCGCTCCACATGGCCGGCGACTACTTCGTGCCGTACAGGCGATCGCCTGCGTCGCCGAGGCCCGGCACGATGAACCCCTTCTCGTTCAGTGCACGATCGACCGCCGCGACCACGATGCGCACATCCGGATGGTCACGGTGGATACGCTCGATGCCTTCCGGCGCAGCGATCAGTGCGATCAGCCGCACCGAGGTCGCCCCCGCCCGCTTCACCGTCTCGACGGCAGCCGCGGTCGAGTTGCCGGTGGCGAGCATCGGGTCGAGCAGGATCACGTCGCGCTCGGCGAGGTCAACCGGGAGCTTGACGAAGTACTCGACCGGCTGCAGCGTCTCTTCGTCGCGATACATCCCGATGAAGCCGACCCGCGCGCCCGGGATCAGGGACAGCACCGCGTCGAGCATGCCGACACCTGCGCGCAGGATCGGGCAGACCGCGACCTTCTTGCCCGAGATCCGCCGGGCGGTCATCTTCTCGAGCGGCGTCTCGATCTCGACCTCCTCGTCGGCGAGATCCTTCGTCGCCTCGTAGGTGAGGAGCAGCGTCAGCTCGTTGACCAGCTGGCGGAACATCTGCGTCGGCGTGGTCACGTCGCGCAGCAGGCCCAGCTTGTGCTTGACCAGCGGGTGGCCGACCTCGATCACGTTGGACATCAGGACCCTCCGACGGTGAACCTCGCGAACCCCCTGGCGGCAGGGTAGAGCGGATGCCGGTCGCACAGGGCGACGCTTCGGGCGCTCAACCCGTCGATGTCGGCGCTCTCCGCCAGCGAGCCTGCGATGACTGCCGCCACCTCCCGGAAGTCGTCGACGTCGAATCCGCGCATCGTCGCTGCCGGGGTGCCGAGACGGACGCCCGAGGCGACCGTCGGTGGACGCTCGTCGAACGGCACCGTGTTGCGATTCGCGGTGATGCGAACCTCGTGCAGGCGCTCCTCTGCGTCCTTGCCGGTCCACTCCGTGCGGCGCAGGTCGAGCTGGACGAGGTGGGTGTCCGTGCCGCCTGTCAGGACCTCGAGCCCCCCGCTTTGCAGACCGTCCGCGAGCGCGTCGGCGTTGGCCCGGACGCGGCCCTGGTAGTCCCGGAACGCCTGGCTCGCGGCAACCGCGAAGCACGTTGCCTTGGCGGCGATCGCGTGCTGGAGCGGCCCGCCCTGCATGCCGGGAAATACGGCCTTGTCGATGGCCGCGGCGTGCTCCTCACGGCAAAGGATGAACCCGGCGCGCGGCCCAGCGAGCGTCTTGTGGGTGGTCGAGGTGACGACGTCGCAGTCGGGCACCGGGTTGGGATGCAGGCCCGCCGCCACCAACCCCGAGAAGTGCGCCATGTCGCACATCAGGAGCGCACCGACCTCGTCCGCGATCCTGCGGAACTCCCAGGTCTCCACCGTGCGGGGGTACGCAGACCCGCCGCAGACGATCAGCTTCGGGCGGTGTTCCTTGGCGAGTCGCAGCACCTCGTCGTAGTCGACGAGCGAGGTCTCGCGGTCGACGCCGTAGCTGGCGATCGTGTAGAGCCGGCCCGAGAAGTTGACCTTGAGCCCATGCGTGAGGTGACCGCCGTGATCGAGCCGCAGGCCGAGGATCGTGTCACCCGGCTGCAGCAGACCGAAGTAGGCGCCCATGTTCGCCTGCGCCCCCGCATGCGGTTGCACGTTCGCGTGCTCGGCGCCGAACAGCGCCTTCGCGCGGTCGATCGCCAGCTGCTCGATCTCGTCGACGACCTCGCAACCGCCGTAGTAGCGACGGCCCGGATACCCCTCGGCGTACTTGTTGGTCGCCACGCTCCCCACGGCCTCCAGCACGGCGGGCCACGTGAAGTTCTCGGATGCGATCAGCTCGATCTGCCCTCGCTGGCGGTCGAGCTCGGCGTCGAGCAGCGAGGCCACCGCCGGATCGACGTCGGCCAGCCCGGCACACCGCAGCTCGTCGAACGTCGACACCCCAAGCTCACCCATGCCCGCGATGCTATAGCCCCGGAGCGTCTGCGCCGTGCGCGGACTAGCGCCTGGGGTCTGGCACCGCAGGTGCCTGAACCCGCCTGGACGCTTGCCCTGCCGGTCGGCGGGGACAAGAGACGTAAGACGTCTAAGAACCCGAATCAGAATGACGCTTCTCGCCGGGGTGCGATGGGTGCGTGCGATGCAAGGACGCAGGGAGCGAAGGGAAACAGTGTTGGTACCAGGCTTAAGCCTGGTACCAACCCCTTACCTCTCGTATTGGCGCGACTGAGGACGCCGCAGCGTGCGTGCCCAGCGTGCTCCGGCGACCCAGGCTTCATTTGATTCGAGTTCTAAACAGGGTCAGGCACCTTCGGTGCCAGACCCTTGGCTCGTCTCCTAGGCCGCTACGACTGTCGCCTGTCGCGCGCGTCGGTGAGCAAGCGGTCGCGCCCGCCGCCTCCGTAGACGCGGTCTCGTTTCCCGTCGCGGGCGTAGATGACGTCGCGGCCGTCACCGCCGTAGAGCTCGTCGGAGCCGCGTCCGCCGATGATCGCGTCGGATCCGGATCCGCCGCGGACGAGGTCGTCGCCCGAGCCGCCGAAGAGGTTGTCGTTCCCTTCCTCGCCGTACAGCTCGTCGGGGCCGTCGCCGCCGGCAAGCTCGTCGTTCCCCGTGCCGCCGATGAGGACGTCGGCGCCGGCGCCGCCGTCGGCCCTGTCGTTCCCGGGCCCCGCAATGATGAGGTCGTTGCCACCGCCCCCGCTGATCCGGTCGTCGCCGCCGAATCCGCAGATCACGTCCGGGCCCGCACTTCCGCGCAAGACGTCGGGGCCGGCTGTGCCGAAGATCGTGCACGCCACCCGGCGGCCGCGCTCGTCACGCGCCGGAGGAACGGTGCCGAAGGACAGCGTCGAGCCGGCGCTCGACCCGGCACCGTTCTGCGCGACGATGCGGAAGAAGTAGCGCACGCCGGGCTCGAGGCCCGACAGCGTGGCACCCACCGCCACCGCCGACGTTCCCGCTCCGGCGCTCTGGGTGCCGGTGCGCTGTCCGAGCGAGGTAGTGCGTCCGTACTCGACCCACCAGCCGGTCTCCAGCCCGTTCGGTGTGACCGTGCCCGTGACCGTCGCGGAGGTCGGGCTCACCTGGGTCACCTTCCCCGTGACGGCGACCGGCGTGCCGATCGTGCGGAACGCGACGTCGGGCCCGTACGTTCGCCCGCCGGAGCTCTCGGCGACCAGCCGCACGTGCACCTCGGTGTTCGGCTGCAGACCCGCGAGACGTTCCTTGACCCCGAGGGCGGCGGTGCCGCTACCCGCGTTCTGGCGGGGGGTAGCCGCGCCGTATCCCGTCGTCGGCCCGTACTCGAACCACCACGTCGTCGAGCGGCCGTTGGGGTTGACCGAGCCTGCGACGACTGCTCCCGTTGCACCGACCTCGGTCACTGTGACGGTCGAGACGACAGGTGCCGAACGGGTCGTGAAGGATCTCGTCGAGCCGGCAACTGTCCCTGCATCGCTCTGCGCCACAGCGCGGAAGTAGACGCGCGTGCCGGGCTGCAGCCCGCTGATGTTCGCCGAGATCGAGCGCGTGCTCGTCCCGTCGAGGACCACTCCCGCGGTTCGCTGGCCGAGGCTCGTCGTGCCGCCGTACTCGAACCAGGTGGTCGTGCTGCGCCCGCGCGGGTTGACGGATCCGTTGAGCCGGGCCGTGGTTGAGCCGACGGCACTTGCGCTGCCCGTCGAGACCGAGGGCGCGCGGTCGGTGCGGAAACTCACGTCGCTCCCGCGCGAAGTACCCGCGTCGTTCTGGGCGAAGAGCCGGAAGTGGTACGTGACTCCGGCCCGGAGACCGGAGATGAGCGTCGACACCGACAGCGTCGACGTCCCGGAGCCGGCGCTCTGCGGCGTGGTTTTGGAGCCGAGACTCGTCGTCGTGCCGTACTCGAACCACCACGTCGTGGCTCTGCCGTTGGGGTTGACACGGCCGTTGAGACGACCCTTGGCAGGCCCGATCTCCGTGGCGCCGCGCGTCGAGACGCTCGGCACGGGAGCGTTCGTCGTCTGGAAGACGCCGTCCGACCCCCTCGACGTTCCGTCCTGGTTCTCGGCGACGAGGCGGTAGTGATAGCTCGTGCCGGGAGAAAGACCCGTGATCGCGGTCGAGACGGCGACGTTGCTCGTTCCGGCCGCCACGTTCTCGGTCGGGGTCTTCGAGCCATAGCTCGCGGACGTCCCGTATTCGACGTACCACGACGTGCTCTCGCCGCCCGGGTTGACCGTGCCGCCGACGGTGACGCTGGTGGGGCCGATGGCGCTCACGGTGCCCGTGATCGCCGTCGGGTCGGAGAGCCCGGAGGCGACGGCAGCCGAAGCCGGGCCGAGAAGCGCCAGCACAGCGAGGGTCGCGGCTCGAATCATCGCTGCAACCCTAGGCCGCCCGCGTTAACGGGCGGTCGTCGCGCGGTTAGGAATGCGTAAGCGTTGCCGCATCACGGGCGACCAGATGATTGATCGGTGATTGGGGTGCGGTCGGGGGCGTTCACGACCAAGCATCATGGCCGTCATCCGGACGTGCCGGAATCACCGAATCTAGTCGAGCGCGTGCGTGAGGGCTCGTGTCGCGGCAGCCAGGGCCACGTCCGACGTGACCGCCCCTTCCCGGAGGACTACCGGTTCCCGGAGGGTGAGGTCGACGACGGTCGACGCCTGACCCTCGAGCGGCCCGGTGTCGAGGATCCCGTCGACACGGCTCCGCAACATCTCTGGGATCTCGGCGACGGTTCGCGGGCTCAGCCCTCCCGCGAGATTGGCGCTGGTCGCAGCGACCAGGCCGGCTGCATCGAGCGCTGTCCGAGCCTCCCCCGCGAGATCCGGGACGCGCACTCCGATCGTCTCGGTGCTTCCACCACAAAGCCATGGATAGCTGCGGGCCACGTTCGGCACGACGAACGTATACTTTCCAGGCAACAGTTCGTGCAATACGGGCTCCACCCGGCTGCCGCGAAGCTCCGGAAGGGCGGCGAGCAGCGCATCGACGGTCGGCGCCATGAGGGCGACGGGCTTGCCCGAATCGCGGCCTTTGAGCTCCACAAGCCGCTCGAAGGCGTTGACCGAGCCGGCATCGCAGGCGAGCCCGTAGACGGTGTCGGTCGGGATCACCACGACTCCCCCACCGCGGATGGCGCCGACGACGCTCTGTACCTGAGCAGCGGTCACACGGTGCCCTCGACGACGCGCGGGCGGCCCGCCAGGTCGTCGGTGACCCGAACGGCTGTGAAGCCGAGGCGCCTGAGAGCGTCCGCGACACCCGTTGCCTGCCGGTCATCGACCTCCAGCGCGAGCGCTCCCCCAGGCACGACGCGGGTCAAGGCCTGGCGAGCGATCTCGGTCGCAAGCTCCGTCCCGAACAATGCCACCTGCGGTTCCCAGTCTCGGACCTCGGGATCGAGCAGCTCCTCGTCGGCCGGGTCGACGTACGGGGGGTTCGAGACGACGAGGTCGAAAGGACCGATCGGCAAGCCGTCGCGGAGGTCACCCCGTACCAGCTCGACCGCGAGCGCCGTCCGCGCGACGTTTTCGGCCGCCAGCGCCAGAGCATCAGCCGACACGTCGAGACCGATGACGTGCGAGCCCGGATGCTCGTCCGCGATCGCGAGCGCGATCGCCCCGCTGCCCGTGCCCACGTCGAGCACCCGCGGCGCCTCGCGCCCCGAGATCAGCGCCAGCGCGCGCTCGACGAGGATCTCCGTCTCCGGCCGCGGAATCAGCGCGCGTTGATCGACGAGCAGGTCGAGCCGGCGGAAGCCCCAGCGGCCGAGAATGTACTGCAACGGCTCCCGCTTCGCGCGTCGCGCGACGATCGACCGCGCGGCAGCCAACTCGCTCGAGATCAACGGGCGGTCGAGCTGCATGTACAGCTCGATCCGCTCGAGTCCGAGCGCGTGTGCCAACAGGCGCTCCGCATCGACGCGCGGGCTTGCACAGCCGGCGCGCTCGAGGTAGACGGCACTGCGCCGCAGCACGTCGCCGAGAGGCAGCAGCTCGGTCAGGGCTATGCCTTCAGAGGCGTGATGTGGGTTGGAGGCGTTGTCGGGGCGTGTCTGGGCCGAGGAGCGTGTCTGGTGGTGTCGCCGGCAAGGCTGGAGGCCTTGGTGGTGACGCCGACGGGCGCGATCCGACGTGCACAGGCGCGCATCCGGCGGGGTCGCCAACCCACATCACGCCTCCAAGGCCCGCCGCCGCTCCTCGGCCTGCAGCGCATCGGTGTACTCCGTGAGGTCGCCCTCGAGGATCTGGTCGAGCCGGTGCGTGGTGAGCTTGATGCGGTGGTCGGTGAGCCGGTTCTCGGGGAAGTTGTAGGTGCGGATCTTCTCCGCCCGCTCGCCGGATCCGACCTGCGCCTTGCGGCGTGCGGCGATCTCGGCAAGCTGCTTCTCGCGTTCCGCCTCGTAGAGCCGCGCGCGCAGCACCCGCATCGCCTTGTCGCGGTTCTGCAGCTGCGAGCGCTCGTCCTGCATGGCGACGACGATCCCGGTCGGCACGTGCGTGATGCGGACGGCGGAGTCGGTCGTGTTCACGCTCTGGCCGCCGGGGCCGGTGGAGCGGTACACGTCGATCTTCAGATCCTTGTCGTCGATGGCGATCTCCACCTCCTCCACCTCGGGCATCACTGCCACCGTGGCGGTGGACGTGTGAATGCGGCCTGCTGACTCGGTCTCCGGGACGCGCTGCACGCGATGGGTGCCGCCTTCCCACTTGAACACCGAGTAGGCGCCGTCGCCCTTGACCGCGAACGACGTCTCCTTGAGGCCACCCCCGTCGCTCTCGCTCGTCGACAGCATCTCCGTCTTGTAGCCGCGACGCTCCGCGTAGCGCGTGAGCATGCGCGCAACCTCTGCGGCCCACAGCGCGGCCTCGTCACCGCCGACGCCCTGGCGCACTTCGACGATCACGTCTTTGGAGTCCGCCGGGTCGCGCTCGACGAGCGCCAGCTTGAGCTCCTCCTCGAGCCGAGCCAGCCGCTCCTCCGCCTCGGGCAGCAACTCGCGTAGGTCTGCGTCCTCCCGCGCCGCCGCGCAATCCTCGGCGGCGACCGTCCACTCGCGGGCCAGCCGGTAGGGCTCCTCGAGCTCCTTCAGCTTCCGCCCAACATCTGCCGCGGCGCGGTGGTCCTCCCACACGGACGGGTCGGCCTGGCGCTCCTGGAGCTCCGTATAGGAACGCTCCAGCTCGGCCACCAGATCATGGAGAGACGCCATGCAGACACGATACGCGCGGCCTCTGCACGCGCGTGGCAGGCGGCCACGTGCGGACTCTGCCCATACGGAGCCACTGACGGTACATCGCTTGACGGGATCGCAGGATCAGCCGCTACATGCCGTGCGGGCGGAGCCCGCACCTCGCCGCCGGGTCACGCGACCAGCGTCGCGTCCAGCGTGACCTCCGGGATTCCGGCCAGAGCCTTCGACACCGGGCACCCTGCCTTGGCGCCCTCGGCGGCCTCGGCGAAGGCAGCGGCGTCGATCCCCGGGACGGTGCCGCGAACGGTGATCCCCCCGCGGACGATGCCCTCGCCCGGTTGGAAGGTGACCGTGACGCTGGTCTCCAGCTTGTCGGGGGGTGTGCCCGCCTTGCCGAGCCCGGCTGAGAGTGCCATGCAGTAGCAGGAGGCCCAGGCTGCGGCGATCAGCTCCTCCGGGCTCGTCTTGCCGCCGGGCTCCTCCGACCGGGCCGGCCAAC
This sequence comes from Gaiella sp., assembly GCA_046160185.1. Classification (GTDB taxonomy): domain Bacteria; phylum Actinomycetota; class Thermoleophilia; order Gaiellales; family Gaiellaceae; genus Gaiella. Next base: position 14,631 of record JBJXGY010000228.1, read on the forward strand.
TGACGGGCAGCGGTGAGAACGCGCCACTCGTCACGGAGTCGATCGTGCCGGCGCCCTCGAGGAGCGAGCCGTGCCAGGTTACGTGTGCGGTGCGATCGGTGGCCATCAGTGGTTGCCCTCCCAGGTCGTGGTGATGTCGACGGCGCCGCCACCGGCGCGAATCAGCGTCGAGAACGGGCAGGAATCGGCGGCTCGGGCGGCGGCTTCGAACCCGGAGGCGTCGGCCTTGGGAGCCGAGCCGCGCACGTCGAGCTGAGAACGCACGATCTGCCACGACCCGTCCGCCTCGGCGAGCGAGATCGTGCAGCGCACCTCGAGCGAGCCCGGTGGTGTCTTCGCCTGGCTCAGCTCGAACGCCAGCGACATTGCGTAGCAGCCGGCGTGTGCGGCGGCCAGTAGCTCCTCGGGGCTCGTCTGACCGTCGTGATCGGCGACGCGGGTGAGCTCCCGGAAGGGCAACTCGGTGAACGCGCCCGACGAGGCGGCGCTGATCGTGCCACCGCCGCGAGCATTGCTCCCCTCCCAGGTGACGCGTGCGCTCCGGCTGATCGTCATGCCATGACCTCGACGCGCGAGGTGTCGATGCCGGCGCGGGCTTCCGCCTCGCGTACCTCCTGCAGCGCGCGGATCGAGACCTCGATCTGGTCGAGCGTCGGCTCGCGCGTCGTCAGCCGCTGCAGCCAGAGACCCGGTGCCAGCAGGGCCATCAGCACGGCGTTTCGCTGGTGTTTGCCTGCGAAGCGGATGAGCTCGTACGCAAGGCCGGCGATCACGGGCAGCAGCGCGACCCGGCTCAGAATCAGCCAGTACCAGTCGGGGCGCCCGACGAACGCGAACACGAAGATGCCGATCACCATCACCCACAGCAGGAAGGCGGTACCGCAGCGCGGGTGGAGCAGACTGAAACGCTGCACGTTCTCGGGCGTGAGCTCGGCTTCGGCCTCGAGCGCGTTGATCGCCTTGTGCTCGGCGGCGTGGTACTGGAACACCCGCTTGAGATCCGGGAGCAACCCGACGAGCGCGATGTACACGATGAACACGGCAACCCGGATCAGCCCCTCGACGATCACGAACCACGTCGTCCCTTCGATCGGCAGCCAGCTCGTGAGCAGCGCCGGGCCGACCTTGAACAGCATCAGCGCGAAGCCGATGGCCAGGACGAACGAGAAGATGATCTGCCCTCGCGTGATCTCGGTGCGGATCTCGCCGTCCTCGCCCTCCTCCTGCGCGGCGTAGTTCGCCGAGATGGCGAGCGCGCGAAAGCCGATGGCGAGCGACTCGCCCAGTGCGACGACACCGCGGACGACCGGGAAGCGCCAGATCTTGCGGCGCTGCATGGGAGACGTGATCGGGCGCACGACTTCCGCGATGGAGCCGTTCCGGGTGCGGATGGCAACCGCCCAGCAGGACGGGCTGCGCATCATCACGCCTTCGAGCACCGCCTGGCCGCCGTACGTGACCGAGGACAGCGGCATCCGCAACACGCGTGCTGCGAGAAGCGCCCACCGGCCGGGTCGGCGGCTCCAGGTCTCGATCATCACGGGAAGGTCGACGTGCGGGCCGACCGCCACTAGGCGCGTGCCTTGTCGGCTTTCTCGAGCCTGCGCTGGAAGCGCTCGACCCGGCCGCCGGTGTCCATCAGCTTCTGCTTGCCCGTATAGAACGGGTGGCAGGCAGAGCAGATCTCGACGTGCAGCTCGCTCTTGGTCGAGCGCGTCGTGAACTGGTTCCCGCACGAGCAGGTGACGTGCGAGAGAACGTAGTCGGGGTGAATCTCTGCCTTCATGACCCGGCCAGGATACCAGAGGCGGTCTCGGCCGAGATGTTGCCACCGGAGACGACGACGGCGATATGATCCCCCTGCACCTTGCCGGCGAGGACGGCGGCCAGCCCCGCCGCGCCTGCAGGCTCGCAGGCAAGCTTCGAGCGGGTGTAGAGCGCCCTCATCGCCTCCCGGATCTCCTCCTCGGTGACCGTGACGACCGTCACACCGGCGGCCTGGCACTGCGCGAGGGGGATCCAACCTGCAAACGGCGCGTTGAGCCCGTCGGCGACCGATCTCGGCGTCACGGGCACCGACCGACCCGCGGCCAGTGCCTGCTCCAGCGCGTTCGCACTCTCGGGCTCGACACCCACGACGCGTATGCCTCTGCCCTCGCAGGCGGCCACGATGCCGGCCAGCAGGCCCCCACCGCCCACGGGAACGACGATCGTCTCCACCTCCGGGGCGTCCTCGAGGATCTCGGCGCCGACGGTTCCCTGCCCGGCCGCGACGAGCGGGTCGTCGAAGGGATGGACGAGTGTGCGGCCGGTCTCCGTTCGCAGCTGCTCGAGACGCTCGAACACGGTCTCCGGCGACGCCGCCTCCTGGTCGAGGTTCGCGCCGTACGCGCGGGCGGCGGCCATCTTGGCCTCCGATGCGCTGCGCCACGAGAGAACCAGGGCCGAGATGCCCTCCTCGCGCGCCGCCCACCCGAGCGCCTGCGCGTGGTTTCCGGCCGATGCCGCGATCACGCCGGCCCGGCGCTCGGCGGCGTCGAGCGACGCGAGCTTGTTCAGCACGCCGCGCGGCTTGAACGACCCGGTGCGCTGGAACAACTCGGCCTTCAAGACGAGCCCTGGCGACACGGACGAGGCGGTGAAGGTGGGCGTTCGATGCACCCGGCCGGCGATCGTCCGGGCCGCGCGATCGACGTCGTCGCGGGTGACGGGCAGCCTAGAGCTCATTTCAGAATGAAGCCTGAGTCGCCAGACCGCGCTGGGCCCGCGCGCTGCGTTGTCCTCGGTCGCGCCAATACCTCCAGTATTGGCGCTCCCTGCGTCCTAGCATCGCCCGCGCCCATCAC